>DATNPI010000253.1:0-11537 GCA_036703325.1 Coleofasciculaceae cyanobacterium | reverse complement strand
AACAGAGAGTTCACCTCATCCAGTGGCTTACCTTTCGGGTCAGCATTAAAGGCGTACTGAATTCGTCGAAGCCTCTGATTGACCAGCTCGAAAAACAGCTTAACTAACTGGTTCTCATAAACATTAGTAGTGTGTTCTACTCGTGTATCCGGTACGCGAACGGGTCGCCCATTAGCATCTAGGTTATGTCCTCGACTAAAAGCCTGAACTAGACCACTAGGAGAAGGTCGGCGGACTTGCTCTTGCCGAACCCAAATCTCATTGGTTTTTAGAATTTTATGAGGGTCGTGAGCGAGTGAACGCAAAATCTCAGTTAGCCCAGGTCGGTTATTTGTGCCTTCGACAGCCCGACGCAGGCGAACTAGTTCCTGAGCCAAAGTAGTTTCGCCGAGTTTTGGCAGTTTGAGACCAGCTAAAGCCCCAGTACGTTGTAGAGCTATTGCTACTGAGGTTGGAAGTCGAGTATCCAAATCCTCTAACATTTGAGCGAAAGCCTCACGGCTAATCTTCAGAGGCCAAACGGTTACAATCTGCTCCTCAACCTCACCTTGATACTCAAGTCGCAGTTGATAGTAACCGGAATTTGAGCGAGGCCAATCAGTTAGAACTCTAGCCTTTTTACCCAGACGTTTTAGGAAGACTGGGAGTTCTTCACCCTGCCGCCAAAGCCGCACTTCCTCCCACTGCTCTTTAGGCACTTGAACTTCTAAAAAACCCGGCTGCCATTCTAATGGAGCCTCAAGGGTTTCGCCTTCACGGTTGAGAAAGCTTAGTTTAGAAGTAGGAAGTAAATCCATGCTGATTGAATGTTTCAAGCATCTTAGTAGCCTTTTTGTGGCTTAGGGGGAATTCCTTATCATTAATAATATCCACGAATGCTTTGAGGGCTACCCCAACCCTATCATCGGCACCTTTAAGTTTAGGCAGAATCTTCTGCAAAAGCTGTTCATCTAAAGCAGCTTGCCAAGGCACGTCCAACGCTTCAGCTTCTTTCACATAGGTCTTGATTTCATCTAAAACACGGAAAGCAAAGGGGGCAACAGCGTGTAGTTCATCCCAAATCTGCATCAGCATCTCACGATATGAAACCTCACCCAAATGCTCGTATAAATTCTGCCTAGGGGCTTCAAGCTCAATGAGTTGCGCTCGATCATAAACCTTATCAGCAAAGCCGTGGGTAGTTTCGTCCACATTGACTGTGCCAATGAAGTAAAGGTTGGGGGGAAGCAAGACGTGTTTTTCTGGTGCTAGCTGAATTTGGGCTACTCCTTCACGCATCCGCACTTCCATTGCAGAGAGGAATTTCGCGAAATAATACTCCACCCGTGCTAGGTTCATCTCATCCAAGACTAGATGATAGGGTCTAGGAGTACGTTCTTCGGCTTGGGCTTGCTGATATTCCTCTTCTGCCTTCTCTAGAAATCTGCTGAAGTCAGTGTCGTGGTACTTGTTATCAATTGGACTGAGATAACCCAGCAAATCTTCGTTAGTCGTCCAATTAGGAGCTACTGGAACCAAAAGATATTCAGCCTCTACTGCATCAGCATAAGCTTTGGTGAGCAAAGTCTTGCCAGTTCCGCTAATTCCGGCAAGAATCACAAATTTTCTGGTTTTGAGAGCTAAGTGGTAGCGACGCAGAGTGCTGTTAGAGATACATAAACCACCTTGATAGTAAACCTCCAAGACAATATCTTCCAAGTAAGGTTCTACGTATGCAGGAACAACAAGCGGCTGTTGATTACTGCTACCAGAACTCAAGCCTGCCTGGATGGCTGGCATTGGATCACCAGAGGTTGCCAATAAGACCATAGGAAGGTGCTTTTTAAAGGTTTGTGCAATGCGATCGCTGAGTTCTCCAATACTTATTTTTATCAGTTCATTCTTGGGAATAAGAACTTCATTGTTTGGGAGAATGAACGTAGCTGCATCACCTGAAATGACTTTTGATAGTGCTTCTGGGTTATTTTGCCAACTTCGCAAAAACAGAGAGCGATACGTTTTAATCACATAGCCAAATGCTAGATAGTTGCTGTTGAGGCGTATGTATAATAACCTAAAAGGGCTAAATTCTTTTTCTAGATCTGTGCCCTCCCACTTTGCATCTCCCGGTTGAGCTGCAAGTTGGGCTGGCAGTCGAGCAGATACTAGGCGACAAAGTTTATTAAATGGCTTCTCTACATATTCAATAAGTTCCTCATAATGGGTATGAGCAAAAGGAAGCATGGGACTGCTACGGTATTCTACATCCCATCTTGATAGTAATTCAAAGGTTTTTGCTGAAAATAGGTATTCGGGATAACTAGTACCATCTTTCATATTCTCGAAATTAGTCTTCTTACAATGTTGATGTAAAGTTAGTATCTATTGGGATTTTATTTCTTGAACTGACACAGATCGGCATTCCTGAGTCAGCCACTCAAATATGATCATCTTTCGCATTGATAGAATGTCAATTTCTGCCATTTCCTCTGCTAATTTGTTAAAATCGTAGTCTTCATAGTATTCATACTCTTGATACTCTTCCTCTGAAAAGCTACTGCGCCAGAGAGAGACAAACAGCAATAGTTTTCACATTACTCATTTAAACTATATCCTTCTCACTTCCTGCTGTACCTAATTGCAGCTAACACAACTAATGACTCGCTGGCATTAAAGTGTGATCGCACTCCTCAACCCCAACCCTAAATTCCATCTGTCTCTTCTCGTAGCGTAGCCAATGCCAACACTAGCAGCAAAGGAGCGATCGCACTCCTCAATCCCACCCCGAAATTCCATCTAGCTCTTTCCGTAGCGTAACTGATGCCAGCAGGTAAACTCAGCAGCAAAGGCGCGATCGCTTTCCTTGTTGGAGGAGCTACCGGAGAATTCCTGAGTAACCATAGTTTTGTGAACGTGATTAAAAATGCTTAATCTATAGTGTAATTACTTAGTATTTCACAAACATTTTTTTGTGCAATCAATAGGAAGCGATCGCTCCTATGTAGCCTCCATCAAATGGCGTATCTCCAAAAGCAGTGGTCAGGTTGTTAGGAAAGCTGGCAACCTAAATTTATAACGTCTAATAATAGAGAATAAAAAAATGAGATTTTCAAAAGCAGAATCCTACGAAAGCCAGGGTCGTAGTTACCAATTGTGGGTAGTACAAACCATTAACGGCTATAGTGCTGAAGCTATTAATGAGAGCCAACAAAGCCTCAGTACCCCTGCCGTTGCTTACCCATCAGCGAATGAAGCCTTGGATGCAGCCAGAACAGTAGCCGACGCTGATGCTCAGAGAGTTCTTCAAGTACGCTAAAATCCCCTTAATCCGAAAGTAGTAGCGGAATCACGATCGCTCCTCAATCGCAACCCTAACTTTCATATGGAAATGCGATCGCATCCTCTTGTAGGGTGGGCATTGCTGAACAACTCTCCAGCATAGGTTGACAAGCCCTGTGGTAATGCCTACCAACCCAACATCATTTTTACTTGGTCTACTGAACCGATTGGTTCAAATTCGGTGTCCTTCTCGACAAAAAAGATGCCCCATAACAGCGCGATGATCGTACTAAACATTTCGTGTTCGCGTCCTGGATCAGAATTTCGCTAATTTCATTTCATTGTAGTAAAAGAGCTTGATTCCAGGGGAATTGGCAAAGCCTTCCTGAATCAGCTTTAACTGTTACCAAGTCCGTTCGGATTGGATGATGCGTTGAACTTGAATCGATTGCTCGAGTAATTGAACCATCACGATTCCTCTCAATGGTTTCAGTCGCTCGCTCCCTCAATTAAGCCATAGAAATACCTATCTAAAAATTCATACCGCATTGCCTTTATTTGCGCTTACCTATGTGGCGGGTCGCCACTATCAGCGGTTAGACTCGGTTAGTATTTTGCACAAATAATCGCAAATATTACCTACTCTAAGGTAGAAAAGGCATCGAACCATGACTTTATTAGACAGACTGACATCCGAGGGACCAAAGCGGATATTGGCACTCGATGGTGGAGGGATTCGTGGGGTATTGACCTTAGGCTTCCTGGAACGGATTGAAAAAATTCTACGCGATCGCCACAATAAGCCAGATTTAACACTAAGTGACTACTTTGACCTGATTGGCGGCACCAGTACGGGGTCAATTATTGCCAGCGCACTTGCGATCGGCATGGAGGTCTCAGCAATCAAAGACCTTTACTTGGACATCGGCGGAACAGTCTTTGGTAAGAGAAAGTTTAAAAAGTGGGAAGCACTCTTCGATATTGCACCACTCCAGGAGGAACTAAAAAGAGTTTTCCAAGACCGGACACTCGGAGACTCCTCTATCAAAACCGGTCTAGCCATCATGACCAAACGAGCCGACACTGGCAGCACCTGGCCAATGCTCAATCACCCAAAGGGGACATTCTACCCAGCCAATAGCGATATCCTGTTGCGGGAAGCCGTGCGAGCTAGCGCAGCAGCACCTGTGTATTTCGTCCCAGAAAAGCTAGAAGTGGGTGCTGGACAACTTGGAGCCTTTGTGGACGGGGGTGTAAGCATGACAAACAACCCCTCCCTACAACTATTCATGATCGCAACACTGAAAGGATACGCCTTTAACTGGCCTGTTGGAGAAAACAACTTGCTCCTAGTCTCAGTCGGCACTGGAATTTGGAAGCGGCAGGATAACGTAGATGAAGTGGTAGAGGGCAAGGTGTGGAATTGGGCAACTCAAATCCCCTTAATGCTCATGGACGATGCAAACTGGTACAACCAACTCATCCTGCAATACCTGTCCCGCAGTAAGACGCCGTGGGAGATTGACATGGAAATTGGCAACCTCGCCTCAGATCTGCTCACACCAGAACCTGCCCTCACCTATCTCCGCTACGACGGGTGGCTGGAAACCCAGGTTCTAGAGGCGATGGGGCTACCAGAGTTAAGCCCAAAAGTGGAGTCTCTGCGCGAGATGAGTGACGCCGATAATCGTTACGACTTAGAAAAAATCGGGGTAAAATCCGCTGAAGCGCAAGTCAAAGAAGAACATTTCCCTGACGCCTTTAATTTGTCGTTGTAGACAAACTTTATTTGAGTTGTATCTTCCAGTTGCTGTAGGGGCGAAGCATTCTTTATTGGTGTCAATTTAAGCCTTGGCGAATGGAATGATACCGTTGGTGAATTCGTGAGGGTGTTATCCCTCACCAGCAGGGCGAAGCATTTGCGTTCACTCTTTGTAACCACAAACCTACACCGTCGAGCAAATGCTTCGCCCCTACCCACCAATTTTACGGCTGGAGGGTCAGACCCTTCGCTAATTGACCAACAGTATCATGGAATTCGCGGCTACATAAACTAAGTCCGCCGCCGGAGCTTTAGTGAGGACGGACTAACAAAAAATTGAGGTCGAGAGAAACCTGCGTAGGCAGGTTTTGTTTGTGTAGCTGCGGTTTCAACCGCCAAGCAATCTCAACCATACTACAAAAATAATACAAAGATTAAACTAGAGGAATCAACCGACTTAATTACTCAATCTAGTAGGGTTGGCGATCGCTCTAGTACATCTTCTGTGCGAGAGAGAGCAATTCCTTTGCATCAAACCCTATCCTCCCCTGTGGCAAAATTTAGGTAACGGCGTCCCGATTTAGTATTGCCTTCATGACCGCAACAATTCCTACCCTGGAAACCCAATACGACCCCACCACTACCGAAGCCAAGTGGCAGAAGTCCTGGGAAGAACAACAAGTCTTCAAAGCTGACCCCAATCACAGCGGCGAACCCTTCTGTGTCGTAATTCCGCCGCCCAACGTTACCGGCAGCTTACACATGGGTCACGCCTTTGAGCATTCCCTGATTGATACCCTCGTCCGCTACCAGAGGATGAAAGGACGCAATACCCTGTGGCTACCCGGAACCGACCACGCCAGCATTGCGGTATCTGCGATTCTGGACAAGCAACTGAGAGAGGAGGGCAAAACTCGCAACGACTTGGGACGCGAGGAGTATCTCGATCGCGCTTGGCAGTGGAAGGAAGAATCTGGGGGTACGATTGTTAGCCAACTGCGACACTTGGGATTGTCGGTAGATTGGTCGCGGGAACGATTCACGATGGATGAAGGCTTATCCAAAGCAGTGCTGGAAGCCTTTGTCCAACTCTATGAACAGGGACTGATTTACCGGGGCGAGTACCTGGTGAACTGGTGTCCCGCCACGCAGTCGGCTGTCTCAGATTTAGAGGTGGACAACCAGGAAGTTAATGGGAATCTGTGGTACTTCCGCTATCCCCTCACGGAAGGTAGCGGCTATGTGGAGATAGCGACAACTCGACCAGAGACAATGCTGGGGGATACCGCAGTCGCCGTCAATCCTAACGATGAACGCTATCGGCATTTGATTGGCAAGACGCTAACCCTGCCGATTATGGGGCGGGAAATTCCGATTATTGGTGATGAATTAGTTGATCCAACGTTCGGAACCGGTTGTGTGAAGGTAACACCTGCTCATGACCCGAATGATTTTGAGATGGGTAAGCGTCACAATCTGCCCTTCATCAACATCATGAATAAGGATGGCTCTTTAAATGAGAATGCAGGGCCATTCCAAGGACAAGACCGATTTGATGCCCGGAAGAATGTGGTGAAGCAGCTAGAGGCTGACGGCTTCCTAGTGAAGGTGGAGGATTATAAGCATACAGTGCCGTATAGCGATCGCGGCAAAGTTCCCGTCGAACCCCTCCTCTCAACCCAGTGGTTTGTCAAAATTCGCCCTATGGCGGATAAGGCTTTGGAGTTCCTCGACCAGAAGAACTCACCCGTATTTGTGCCAGAACGATGGACGAAGGTCTATCGCGATTGGCTGGTGAAGTTGAAAGACTGGTGTATTTCCCGTCAGTTGTGGTGGGGACACCAAATTCCCGCCTGGTATGTGGTGAATAAAACAGGTGGGGAAATCACAGATCAGACGCCGTTTGTCGTGGCACATAGTGAGGAGGAGGCAAAACAAAAAGCGATAGCACAATTTGGTCAAGATGTCGAGCTAAAACAAGACCCTGATGTTCTCGATACCTGGTTTTCTTCGGGATTGTGGCCATTCTCTACAATGGGTTGGCCAGAGGAAACTGTTGACCTGAAAACCTACTATCCCACCACAACGCTTGTCACTGGCTTTGACATCATCTTCTTCTGGGTAGCGCGGATGACGATGATGGCGGGACATTTTACCGACCAGATGCCGTTTGAGACTGTTTACATCCACGGGTTAGTGCGGGATGAAAACAACAAGAAGATGTCTAAGTCGGCGAACAATGGCATCGATCCATTAATCCTAATTGACAAATACGGCACCGACGCCCTGCGCTACACCTTAATTCGGGAAGTGGCGGGTGCCGGTCAAGATATCCGCTTGGAATACGATCGCAAGACAGATGAGTCGGTGTCCGTCCAAGCGTCACGCAACTTCGCCAACAAACTGTGGAATGCGGCCCGGTTTGTAATGATGAATTTGGATAGCAAGACGCCCCAAGAGTTGGGTCAACCAGCAGCAGAGGCGTTGGAGTTAAGCGATCGCTGGATTCTCTCGCGCTTCTATAAAGTTGTGCAACAGACAGGGGACTACCTCGACACCTACAGTATGGGAGAAGCCGCCAAGAGTATCTATGACTTCATCTGGGGTGACTTCTGCGACTGGTATATAGAACTCGTTAAATCACGCCTGCGTCAGGATGCTACCTCCGCCTCGCGAGTGGTGGCACAGCAAACTCTCGCCTATGTGCTGGAAGGGATTTTGAAATTACTCCATCCCTTCATGCCCCACATCACTGAGGAAATTTGGCATACCCTAACTCAAAAATCTGGGGAATTTTTGGCGCTGCAACCTTATCCAGAGATAGGCGAAATCCTAGGGGCAGGTGCTGGAAATCAATCATCGGTTGAAAGCGAAACTCAATTGCGATCGCCCACTCCTACAGCCGAAAAGCCTAAAGCTGAACACAAAGTTGAAGTAGCCAGCAATTCGATCCAGTCACCTGAACTCGACAAGCCTTTAGCTCAGGCTCAGCAAATCTTGAACCAAGGGGCAAAGTTTTTAGCTGAACTGCCCAATCAGGTCGATAAGTTTTTCGATAACTACCAACAACCATTGATTGTGATTGGTCTACTGTTGGTAGCAATTATTGCTATCAAAGCAGTACTAGCTGCCTTCGGTGTTCTCAATGGCATCCCCTTAGTGAAACCCACCTTTCAATTGGTTGGTCTGGGATACACAGTTTGGTTTGTTTCCCGCTATTTAATCTGGGCAGCGAATCGTCAAGAGTTGGTAGAAGCAACTCAATCGCTCAAAGAACAGGTGATCGGCAAGGCAGAAGCACAGCAATTGCTACTGCCTAGTACTCAAGAGTCAACGCTCAATGATCTCACGAAAGATTCGGCGCAGTCAGTCATCACCAGTAGAGACGTTCCGTCGGAACGTCTCTACGAAAATGGGAAAGCTAGCCTGATTGACCCAGAACTAGAGCAACAATTTGAGCTATTGATTGGTACGATCCGGACTATCCGTAACCTCCGAGCAGAGGCAGATGTCAAACCGGGGGTGAAAGTGTCGGCTATCCTGCAAAGTGGGAGTAGTAGCGAACGTCAAATCCTAGAGGCTGGTCAGTCCTACATTCAAGACTTAGCTAAGGTAGAGACACTGACGATTACCCCAGCGCTGGAAGGAGAACTCAAGACAACGATGGCGGGTGTTGTGGGTACTGTCCAAGTCTTGATGCCCCTCGCCGGTGTTGTCGATGTGGACGCCCTTCGCGCTAAGTTAGAAAAAGACTTAGGTAAAGTGGAAGCGGAAATCAAATCCCTTTCCGGACGTCTGGCTAATCAAAACTTTGTTAGCAAAGCTCCCGCTGATGTTGTACAGGGTGCGAAGGATGCTTTAGCAGAGGCAGAAAAACAAGCGGAAATTTTACGCGATCGCCTCAATCGTCTGTAGAGATGCGATTATCTTCTGTAGAGACTCGATAACTCTTGTCTCTACAGTGCTTCTAGCCACTAACAACCAATCACTGACGGGCAATGCTACACCTGGCTCAAGTGCAAAAGAATAAGAGTGTAGACGGGTTAGAACTGAGATTACTAGCCCGCCAACACTCTGAGAATACCTGGGCATTAATAAACCCGGAGAATGTTTCATGTACCAACACCGACTCTTTTAACGAAGGCATGTTGGTTTTGGTAGAGCTTTCTGACAAGCAAGAGCTTATAAGCATTCAAAATGCTAAAGACTGGGTATTGGATTTCGTACACAAATACCTGGTCACTGGAGTTAGCCCAACCTTCCTACAGGAAGAAGCGGAACGAATTGAACAGTGGCGGCAAGACCTAACCCTGCAAAACCAGGATTTGACTCGTCGCCATCTTGAAATGGAAGCACGTCGCGAACAAATCCAAACCCTGGAAGAAGAATTGAAACGGGACAAGCAACAACTGGAAGAAAAGGCAGCACAGTTGGAAGCGCGTCGCGAACAAATCCAAACTCTGGAAGAAGAATTGAAACGGGAAAAGCAACAACTGGAAGAGAAAGCAGCGGAGTTTAAGAATAAAAACGATTCCGAGGAAACCGATTCTAATGTCTCCTAATTACTACCGTTGTCGCTAATCCAGCTTGAGTCCAACCACGTTGAGTTTATTGATGTCCACCTACTTAGCCACTGGCAGGAACACTTGTCGGTGCCCCCTGTGGCTCTCCTAACATGACAATCGAGCAAGTTAGCCGCTGGATTAACGGGGTCGTGACTTCGCCCATAGCTAATCCATTAGCACCAACCCGACGCCGAAACGATTGCAGCACAACCAAATCATGAGATTCAGCTGCATTCAAAATTGCAGCGGTCACATTCTCATGAGGTTGGATTTGAATCTCTGTTGGGGAACCTTGAGACGTTACCCTGGAAACCATCAGCTCCAGTTGAGAGCGAGACCAAGCAATTTTGCCCGGTGAGGTTCTAGGGCTACACACATGCAGTAACGTCACCTGAGCTTGATTAGCTTCGGCGAGAATTTGGGCAAACTGCACCTGACGCACCCCCGTGGTTGTTAAGTTTTCTACTGGTACCAGGATACGCTGGATTTTCAGGGGTGAATCTAAAAGCCGTGCCACCGCCACCATGCAGTGAGAGGCCCAGAGGACAGAGTCAGTCACATTACCAAACAAGCGTGCCCTGAATCCCATCAGTCCACTCAAACCCAGCACAATCATGCTGGCATTTTGTTCTCGACTCGCATGGCTAATTCCCTGAGCAATGTTGTACTCAATTCGTAGTTGTGGTGACGCCTCAACACCCATTTCTCGACTGAGTTCTTTGGCTTGTTCAAGCAAATTCTGGCTTTTTTGGATAGCGGCGTTCATTTCCGGGGCATCCATGCGAGCGTAAGCTTGAGCGATCGCTAAGGGAACAATCCGACCCCCTTCGTGACGTGCCAACAAGGTCGCCATTTCCATCAAGTATCGCTGAGTCTGGGGATTATAAACTGGCACCACTACGGTAAACTCACCCTCGTCCTTAGATAGCTTTGGTGTTCCCTCGATTGGGGAACTATCGTCTGGTGAACCCGTTCCTGATGTCTCCAGTTGAGGTGCAAATCGGGCTGTCAGAATGGGGCCGAGTGTAGAAGTGACCAACATTAAGACAATCACACTATTCAAAACACCTTCATTGAGTATTCCCGCTCGGTAGCCCACCAGCGTTGCCGCCAGTGTCGCCCCTACTTGTGGCAGCGACAACGACCACATCGTCATCATCTCTGGTAGGTTGTAGCGGTAGACGAATTTAGCAAGGACTGCTGCCAACAGTTTGCTAACAATCAAACCCGCCACAATCGCAGCGGTCAGCCAAATGGTACCAATGCTCTTAACAAAGGCGGGTAGATCGATCAGCAAGCCTAAGTCAACGAAGAAAATCGGGATAAACAGCACACTGCCAACGAACTCGACTTTTTCCTTGACTGGTCCATTGCCCACAACGTCATTCACGGCTAGACCCGCGAGAAACGCACCGATAATTTTTTCCACACCAATTAGCTGGGCACCTACTGACGCTAGAAATAACGCCAGCAGAACAAACAAAAATTGGTTGCCCTGGTCGTCTTTAGATCGACGGAAAAATTCTTTCCCCAACCTATCAAAGCCGAATAGGATAGCAGCTGAATAGATTGCCAACGAACCCACCAGAATCGCTAGTCGAAGTGGTGAAAATTCCCCTTTACTAATAGCGACACAGATCGCTAGTACTAAAAGAGCACCAATGTCGGTGAAAATAGTTGCACCAATTGTTACGGTGACCGCTTCGTTGTTGACAACGCCCAAGCGTCTGACGATGGGATAAGCCAACAGCGTATGAGAGGCGAACAGCGAACCAATCAAGATCGAAGCATTCCAGTCAAAGCCAAATAGACGCCCCACCACCGTTCCCATGATCAGTGGGATTGCGAAAGTGAAGCTACCAAACCCAAGCGATCGATTCTTGGTGCGGCGGAACTGCTCCATGTCTACTTCCAGACCCGCAACGAACATCAGGTAGACTAACCCGATGTCC
>DATNPI010000248.1:0-6025 GCA_036703325.1 Coleofasciculaceae cyanobacterium | reverse complement strand
ACCCATGCCCTACTGTGGTTCCTTGACAATGATGCTAGACTTCCACCTGCAACAAAAGAGCGAATTGAAGATGCTGACGATGAACCATTCTTTGATTTTCATTAGTCAGGATACTCAGCTTGATGCTTATTCCATTCAACGTCTGTGGTTATGAAAAAAGCAGAAATCTTTTACTTCTCGCTTCCACAATTCCTATCTACAGTTGAGCCAACTATAATTGACGAGCAAAAGGCTCGAAAGGTTTGGACATGACTACAGTCATGTCCGGAGCAAGAACTCCAAGAGCAGGTTCGCCAGTTGTCCGTGAGCGATCGCAAGCGTGGACGAAGAGAGCGATCGCGTCAGTTGGTTTTGGCGGCACGTAGGCACTGGTGCGATCGCCTTTGGCACTAGCTCTCGCTAATCGCAAGCATTAACCCCCATAATCTCTGGCTTTCAGCAGATCGCTTATCGGATTCTGACAGTCAAGGTCAAATCGCTCATACCCCAGGCTTCAAAGAACTGACGAAATAACGCTTCACTGGCTGATGTCATATCCCCATCCGGGTCAATGATTCCACCCTGGATCAGCCGTCCCCCATCGGTTTGCAAATCCAATCGCAATTCACCATCATCGGCCTTGTGAAGAATCAGGCTACCCTGTGCCAGGACTTGCCCCGCACGACTACTAATTGCACACCGCATTCCTTAAGTTCCCCCTGCTTCAAACCACATACTTAATCATGATGCCAGGATATTCGCGGCAATATAGCAACGTCATAGGCAATCGCACTCTAAACGAGCCTCCCCAGCACTCAGCATTTGGCAGAATTGAGTTAGGCGATCGCTACTGCCGCAAAACAGTGGTTAGAACTCGCTGAACCAGAAACCTAGCTCACACGAGACTTTCCCCAAGTACGGATCGATGAGTGAACACGCCGATCAAACTATCGCCGAACAGCTTCTTTCTGACCTAAGACGAGAGAGGCAGTTAGTGGATTTGATTATTCGAGGATGTGTTGAACTTCGGTGGGCGATCGCACAAGATGAGAAGGAGATTGCCGAAGCGATGATTTACAACGCCTTCGAAACCTATGCCGTTGACAGAGGGATGTCATTAAAAGCGGCAGAGAGATTTTGTGAGCAACACCTAGAAGAATTGATTCAATCCGTTCTGGCGATACTGTAGATGGGCGTGAATCACTCAAATAAGTAGGTGGACATAAAAAAACTGAAAAAAAACCTAACCCCCCAGCCCCGCAACCCTCGCAAGGGAAGGGGGAGTCATGCTCCCCTCTCCTCGTAGGAGGTTGGGGGAGAGGTCATACCAAATCCGGGTTAAATACCCCTTTTTTGGCGGGGACAAGGCAGAAGGCAGAAGGCAGAAGGAAAAAAAGACTTCAGCCGAAAAGCGGGTTATCAAGGCGGATTTGGGATCATGCTCCCCTCTCCTCGTAGGAGAGGGGTTGGGGGAGAGGTCAAACGTTTAATGCAAGTCCACCTACTTAGCTACCTCAATCTGGTTGCCATTTCGCTAAAAAGCTGTTGAGCATTATTTTGAATTGCTTTGTATTTCTCTAAAATTGGCCCAATCTCTTGTTCTTCCCGTTCTACGTAGTCATAGAACTGCACAAAAATCCGCTCAACTTCTTCGTAGATGAGGCTGAGTTTCTGATTTAAGCGATCGCTCACATCGCGTTTGAACTTATCTTTCTCATTGTCCAACGCTTGTTCAAACCGATGAATGATTCGATTTCTCTGCCATGCGATGCCAACAGCGAACACCACAACGCCGATACCTGCAAAGGCAACCCCGATCGCATCCAGAATCGCTTCTGCAACGGTGAATTCAACAATCCGCAAAATCATCCCGCCAACGGCAACAAACGCGCCTCCAACTATTTCGGCAGCCATGTTGTCGGCGTTTGAGGACAAGGAATGGATCAGCCCTCGCTCCGTAAAGAGCAGATTCACTTTGCACTTGACGCCATCAATAACTTCCTGACGACGTTCTAGAATCTTGATTGAAATGCTGTTGGTTTGAATTTGAGTAGTTTGGATGGTGTTGAGGTCTTGAGTCAGTCCTTCAAGAAGTTGGCGAACTCCATCAACAAAGTGCTGAGCTCCTTCATTAGAGACTTCTTCAAGTGAAGATTTCAGTTCCCGCTGACAGCGTTCTTTAAACGCCTCAATCCATGTCTGCATTGAGGCTTGTTTATTAAAGATGCCAGCAAACGAGCGCCGAATTACGGTAAATACCGAAAGACTTTCTCGAAACTCCTGCTTTATTCGGGTTGAAATGCTGTCGTATCTGCCAACGAGTCTGTCTACAAGGTTGTCAATTTCATAGCGCGATCGCGTCTTACCCGCTTCAATTTGCTGTTGGATACTTTCTGCTGTTCGCTTATCCAAGTCTAGCTGAAATTGTAATGCCTGAATGTCACCAGCAAGAGTATCAATAATTTTTTGAGTTGTCCCACTAACCGAGCGCAGCTTAATCTTATAGCTCTCTCCAGTAGAAACCATATCTTTGATATACTTTCTAACTTCACTAAAGCCGCTGCTCTCCTCATCATTTAGCTCCCGCTCCGCCGAGGTTGCAAATATTATGGGAGACTTAATCTGTTTCTGGTTCGCATATTCTTTAACCCGCTCGATATTTTTCTCTAAATCTGCTGGTCTTAGCAGGTCGGCTTGTTGTAAAATAAACACAACCTTTTTTCGCCATTCTGCGCTGACAAAATCTAGAAAATCCCAAGCACTTTTCTGATAGGGGTTTTTACCAAACAACACAAAAAAGGTTAGGTCGCTGTTCGGAATATATCTTTCTGTAATAATTTGGTGTTCCTGGATAACAGTATTGGTTCCAGGTGTATCAACAATCGAGATATCTTTGAGAATCTCAATAGGTAGCCCAATCTTTCTTAAATTCGGCTCAATTTGTTGGACAAATCGCTCATCTGAATAAACGATTTGCTGAATTGAATCAGTACGGGGTTCAATGTCGGTTTCACAAACGTCCGCTTTCAAGAGGGCATTGATGAAGCTGCTTTTACCTGCTTTCACTTCACCAACCACGACAAATAGAAAAGGCTCATTGATATTTTTTCTAAGGTTCTCAACCGTTTCTCGTAACTTGGTATTGTTGATGTCAGTAGCCAGCACTTGCACACTGTGGAGCAAGTTGCCCAAATGCGATCGGTAATCTTGTAAAGCTTCATCAACAATCCGGCTACTCATCGTGCCTCTCCTCAAGCTAGTTGCTGTGGATTCTTACATCTGCCTCCTATTAATAGACTAAGGATGCTTGTAGCGTCAGCTCCCTAAAGAGACAGAATTTCTACTTCTTTGGTGTGTGTCAGGTAGGCGTGGCTCTCTGCACACTGGCAAAGCCAATTGCACCTGATTGGATGAGCTTACAAGCACTGCGCGAATTGTACGGAATGCTTGACGAAGACTGGTATGCATTGAGCGATGTCCTAAGAGGACGCGCTTCGCAATTGAGCGAAGTTCAGCGCCAAAGGCGATCGCGCCTTTATCAAACCAGCAGCAGTGTTTGTAATCTAACCGAACAATCTCTCATCACAGTGCCATCAATTTCATGCAACGATAGCAGTTAGATTTCGAGTAGTTGAGCTGCATGAAGTACAACTGGATAAAAATTCTTCGATGGGTTCTGATTGGGGTTCTCATTGCTTTAGCCATCTGGCTACTCAACAAAATTGGCATTGAGCAAGTTCGAGAACAGGTCAGTCGCTTTGGCATCTGGGCACCTGTGATCGTGTTTGGACTGCGCTTTACCAGCATCATTGTGCCAGTACTGCCGGGAACCGCTTACGCGATTTTGGCAGGAGGTCTGTTTGGGTTTGTTCAGGGATTGCTGGTGGTTGCGTTAGCAGATTTAGCCTCCTGTACATTCAACTTCTACATTGCTCGTCGCTATGGACGCGGCTTAGTGGAACGGTTTGTGGGTGAGCAATTTATGGAGAAAGTTGATCGCCTCGGTCAACGACATTTGGAAGGCAACTTTTTCCTGATGACGGGCTTTTTGATGACAGGATTATTTGATTTCGCTGCTTATGCCGTAGGACTGACCAAAACCCGTTGGCAAAGCTATTTGATAGCGCTTGTCGTTAGCATTCTCATTGCCAAGCCACTTTGGGTAGCCGCCGGAGCTGGAATATTTGAAGGCAGCCAGTTATTCTTAGGCTTTGCCCTACTCGGAGCATTCGGCATCGGCATTATTACAGCTATTGTCCAACGTAAGCAGAATCAATGAGCAACTAGGTTTAGGGACATTATTGAATAGAGGTATAGAGACGAGGCGTTCATCTGTAAGGATTAGGGTCGCAAGCCAAGTGCGATCGCTCTCACCGTTTATCCTCCACATCTATCAGTGCGATCGCTTTTTCAGTCGTTCTGGATCGGTAACAGAGGCCTAATCATACTGAGTAACTCTGGGATATTCCGCTGAATTACCTGCCAAACAATATTTAGATCAAGCCGATCGTACTGATGAGCGATAATGTCTCGCATTCCGGCAACATCATCCCAAGGTACTTCTGGATGCTGCTGTCGAAACTCACGAGATAAGCGTTTCGTTGCCTCCCCCATAATCGCAATTTGGTAAAGTATTGCTGATTGCCTCAGTACGTCTGATTCCAACTCCTCCCGATTGAGTCCTTGAGCAAATTGCAGAATTAATTGCCCAGCTTTAACAATATCAAGTAGCGATGCACTATCGCGAGACATAGATAACCTGAGCTGTGCCTAAAATTTCTTGCCGACGAATCCAATTGTGGCTTTGCTCAATCGATTCCTTAGTTAGAAAATCAACCTCGCGTCCTAGCAGGGTTTCTAACTCGCGTTTCATCCGAACAAACTCTAGCAAACCCCAAGGAGCATCTGCCTCGAAGCTCACCATAATATCTATATCGCTGTCGGGGCGAAACTCCTCTCGCAACACTGAACCAAATACGTAAAATTCCTTGATTTGCCAGCGTTGGCAAAATTCTGTGATCGCTTGCTGAGGTAGCTGGATCTGTAATTGTTGTTCCAATTTTATCCGTCCTCGCTAGCTTTCTACGTGGTGAGGCTTCGTTCTATTTCGAGAGTACCGTTTTTCGTCAAGCGTGATCGCACTATTACAAGCTTTTCTCGCTATAGGGAACATAAAATAATACTCAAAGTATGACAGACTGCCCCTTAGACCCAAGAATCCCACGAGTCCACTACGTTAAAGCCGTGGGAGTGTCAAATTGAGCCATTAGCTGAAGCGAAATCAATGGCAATAACGGTAGCGTAGGGGTCAATAACTGCTTCTGGGACTTGGATTGTTAACTCGCCTAGGGGGTTAGGATTCATGATGGAGTCCGCGATCGCACAGCGGGTTGTATAGTGAAGTTCCGTCTCGTCAGATAGAACACGCACAGATTTAACCTGTTTAATCGGCACGCCCCGCACTGAGATAGTGTCGTAGGGCTTCATCAGTAAGTGCAAATAGATGCGATCGCCCTTGGCGCTGCGCTTGGCGCAATCGCGCCTCCGCGTGGAAGGGCCGTAGAATTGCCAAGGTTCTAGTCCTGGCTGAGTGCCAATGATACTTTCTTGATTGTCGGACATCCATGCTTCCACCACAGCTAGGCGCTCAAGTAACTCCGGCTGAATTTGACCGTCACCCATCGGGCTAACATTCAACAACAGGTTGCCACCTTTGCCCGCTACTTCACACAGCGTATGGATTAACTGACGTGCTGACTTGAAATGGCTATCAGCTAGGTTATAGCCCCAGCTTTCATTGATAGTCATGCAAGTTTCCCAAGCTCGCTTAGATGGTTGGGGTGGAATGAATTGTTCTGGGGTGTTGAAGTCACCGAATCCGGGTAAGCGATCGTTGATCAGAATCTCCGGTTGCAAGGAACGGATCATATCGTTAAGCGCTGACGCCTGCCATTGTTCCGGTGTGCGCTCCCAGGCACCGTCAAACCAGAGAATGTCAATTTTGCCGTAGTTTGTCAGTAGCTCCCGCACTTGCCCAAACATAAAC
>DATNPI010000179.1:0-7890 GCA_036703325.1 Coleofasciculaceae cyanobacterium | reverse complement strand
ACGGCTGAACAGTTGGCGTCAATGGAGCGTATGGGTAAGAAGTTAGCAGAGAAATTGGTGGGAGCGATCGCTAATTCCAAAACCCAATCTTGGGCACGAGTCCTCTACGGTTTGGGTATTCGCCACGTTGGTAGTGTGAATGCTCAAACTTTAACCCGGCAGTTTCCTACAGTTGAACAGTTAGCTAGCGCATCAGCCGCACAGATTGAAGGTGTTTACGGTATTGGCCCAGAAATTGCTCAGTCTGTATTTCAGTGGTTCCAGGTTCCTGCAAACCAGGCCTTAATTGACAGACTCCGAGAGGCTGGTTTACAGCTAGCGGCAGAAGTGAAATCCACAACTGAACCTAAAAGTCAACCGTTGAGCGGCAAATCCTTTGTAATTACAGGCACATTACCCACACTGAAGCGAGATGAAGCAAAGGAGTTAATCGAAAAAGCTGGTGGTAAAGTTACTGGTTCCGTAAGTTCCAAAACAGACTACTTAGTTGTTGGGGAAGATGCGGGTTCCAAACTCGAAAAAGCTCAATCGTTGGGACTCACCCAATTGAGCGAAGTCCAGCTGCTGGAATTGCTGGAAGATTAACACAGCAGTTTGAGCGCAAGATTCGGATAGATTTACTGCGTTACCTTGCTTTAGCGTTATGTATGGCATGAAGAGGTGACGGCTGTGTATCAAGAACAAGGTATCTATCAAGAGTTACAGACTGGGAACGAAGATGACTACTGGCAAGGCGTATTAGCTAAAAATGCTAGCTTTGATGGTATTTTCGTCTATGCTGTGCGCTCTACAGGTGTTTATTGCCGCCCGTCGTGTCCTGCGCGACGACCCCGACGGGAACAGGTTCTCTTCTTTCCCCTGCCGGAAGCCGCCCAACAAGCAGGATTTCGCCCTTGTCAGCGTTGCCACCCTCAGAGTACTAGCGCTCATAATCCTCACGCCGAACTAGTTCAGCGCGTTTGCCACTTCATTGAGCATCATCTTGAAAGCCCGCTGACTCTGGCTACCCTCAGTGAAGCAGTGGGTATGAGTCCGCATTACCTACAAAGGGTTTTCAAGCGAATCATGGGCATTACCCCACACCAGTACACAGAGGCACGTCGCTTAAGCTGGCTGAAGGCGCAACTAAAGGAGGGCCAAGCCGTGACGGCAGCTATTTACGAAACCGGATACGGTTCTAGCAGCCGACTATATGAGCGGGCTTCTTCCCGACTTGGTATGACTCCGGCTACCTACCGTCGAGGTGGCAAGGGAATGCATATCAGCTATACCATCGTTGATTGTCCTCTGGGTCGCTTATTAGTAGCAACTACAGAGCGGGGTCTTTGTGCTATCAGTCTCAGTGATTGTGATGCTGAACTTGTCGCAGCACTTTTGGGCGAGTATCCTGCTGCCGAGTTCCACTATGACGATGTTGTCCTGAGTCTGTCAGTTAGTAATCTTTTAAGCCATCTCAATGGTAAGCAGATTGACCTCAACCTACCTTTGGATTTACAGGCTACTGCTTTTCAGTGGCGAGTCTGGGAAGAATTACGAGCTATCCCCTATGGCACTACTCGCTCCTACAGTGAGATTGCTCAGGCTATAGGTTATCCCAAGGCAGTACGGGCAGTCGCTAGGGCTTGTGCCACCAATCCTGTGTGCTTAGTGATTCCCTGCCATCGGGTAGTCAGGCGAGATGCGAGCCTCGGTGGTTACCGTTGGGGTATAGAGCGCAAGCAAGCTTTGTTAGCACAGGAGGAGCAGACGATTGCTCGACTTAATAGACCTCTTGCATGAATCCTGGAATGCCCCATAAATCCCCCTTGCATTGGGGGACTTTGTATTCAGGTTCCCCCCAGAATTGGGCGGTTAGAGGGGCGAAAATCGACTTTTGCAAGAGCTCTAATGAAGAGTGCTTTCCAGACTTCTTGAATTCAACCACTAGTTTTAATTTCACTTAAGGACAACTATTAATAATGTCACTTCACCAAACTTCTGGGCGCTGGCGCTTGGGACTAGCGCTATCGCTTGTCACAACTTTCCTATGGGGGATTCTGCCTATTGCCTTGTCAGTGGCGCTTCAGGCGCTGGATGTCTACACTGTCACTTGGTTTCGCTTTGTCCTCGCTTTTGGGCTGCTGGGGGTTTATTTAGCGGCACGGAAGCAACTCCCTGAACCTGAAAAACTGCGATCGGCTTCACTGGGACTATTGGCGATCGCTACTATATTTCTCGGACTAAATTACCTACTTTTCCTCCAAGGGATGGTGCAAACATCACCCACTAATGCGCAAGTTCTGATTCAGCTGGCTCCTGTTCTCATGGGTTTAGGAGCCTTAGCTGTTTTCAAAGAACGCTATACCTTGCATCAATGGGTAGGCTTAGGCGTCTTGTCTCTGGGGTTGGCTCTCTTTTTCCATGAGCAATTAAAGATGGTGATCGCTGCACCGACAACTTACCTGCTAGGCAATGGTCTGCTTGTGATAGCGTCAGCAACTTGGGCTATCTATGCCCTAGCTCAAAAGCAACTTCTACAAAAATTACCGTCTTCAACAATCATGCTCGTCATTTATGGCGGCTGTGCTATCTTATTCAGCCCCCTGGCAACACCGCAACCGCTCCTCATACTGACTCCTTTACAGTGGGGTATGCTGCTGTTCTGCGGCTTGAATACGCTGATTGCTTACGGAGCCTTTGCTGAAGCGTTGGAACACTGGGAAGCCTCGCGAGTCAGTGCAGTGCTAGCGTTAACTCCCATCGTCACTCTGATATCCGTGTGGGCTGTCTCACTGCTAGTACCCACCCTGATTGCACCAGAACACTTGACGATATTAGGAGTATTGGGGGCGGTTTTAGTGGTTGCTGGTTCAAGCGCGATCGCCTTGGGAAAAAACCGATAAGAGCTAATTCACCGGAAGCCCAGACTCTATCGATACTCTGATCAGTGTGGATACTTCACTCAGGCATCTAATCGGAAAGACGACGCCTCTTGTCACGATTGTGTCCCACATACCAGTCATGCCACTGTTTAGAGCTGCGAATCGCCAGCCACAATAGCAGTAACGCGAGTAATCCTCCCTGCCGAGGTGCATCAAAGGCAAAGATTACCAAAGCAACGCACAAAACATCCTGAATAAAGACAACCCACAACGGTAAGCCCCGCAAACGGTAAAACCAGCCGACTTGAACTAGCTGGAGTACAAATGCCAATAAACTACCGACGATGGCGACAATCCAAACAAATGCCGTTGGGGCTTCAGCGAACCGAGCAACCGTAATGCCCATAATTGCACCGACAACAGGGCTTAAGATTAGCTGGAAAACTTGCATCACACGCTGCCCCAACAGCTTTTTGGAAGCAAATAGCTCAAACAATGACCAACTCGTAAGGATACCTAGCAAGACGGCTGGATGAATGTGAGATAGCAGCGGTATTCTAGACCAGAGGTTTTCACTCTGTAATAAGCCAATGACCAGGAGGGGCAGGGCGATTCTCATTCCTGCTGAGGCCGACGCTGAGAGGGCGGCTAGGATTTCAATCATCGTTGCCTCGTGCTTGTAACACAACTGGGTGGGTTACTCCTCAAGTTAACCTACAAAGGACTACAGATTGGCAGTTTTTTGACCAGCTTAAGCAAGATGAGGAAAAAATTTACTTTCTTCTGCCAGAAGATTACCTACGATTAGCCCCCAATCCCCCAAACCTGGACGAGTGCGTCAATCCTGATGCTGCCAAAATTCTAGCTAAAAAAACTCGCAATCTCAGTCAGCGCCTAAGTTAGAGGGGCTTATTTATCAAACTGTAACAACAGATACAGATTTTTTGTGATTTAATTAAATCAGAGAGAGATTATTAGTAAATACTTTTCAAATTGACAGTCCTTTCCTCTCAGTGAGGGAGAAAGCAGACAGTAAGTTTGATTAGATGAAAACGCGATTAGTCGCGTTTCTACAAGCTTCGCATACCCAAGAAAACGGAAACCGACTTAACTGGCGCTGTGATCTAAATCTTCCATTCGGAGGAGATTTTAATGTGATACGTGTTCAGCACACCCTTACTATTTTTACTCTTGCGCTCTGGTTCTTGAGCGTCCGACGCGTAATCATTTTCTGTCCCCTTTGAACGGGCATTTCCATCCCAGCACGGTTATGCAAAAGGAGAAACAGCGGAATGTCTGATTCATTATTTTCTGATGCCAGTAAACGATTGCAAACAGCCCTGAAATATGTCTCAATTTCAGATGATGTAATTGAACACTTAAAGTATCCGAAATCAAGTCTGAGTGTTTCAATTCCAGTTCGGATGGATGATGGCTCTTTGAAAATTTTTCAGGGTTATCGGGTTCGGTATGATGACACGAGAGGCCCAACTAAAGGCGGTGTGCGATACCATCCCAATGTTTCACTGGATGAAGTACAATCTTTAGCATTTTGGATGACTTTTAAATGTGCTGCTTTAAATCTGCCCTATGGTGGTGGAAAAGGCGGAATTACACTTGACCCGAAAGCGTTATCCAAGCTGGAATTAGAACGGCTGAGTCGAGGTTACATCGATGCGATCGCAGACTTCATCGGGCCTGATGTTGATATTCTTGCTCCCGACGTTTACACCAACGCCATGATCATGGGTTGGATGATGGATCAATATAGCATTATCCGTCGTCAAATCAGCCCAGCCGTTGTTACGGGTAAACCAATCACAATGGGGGGAAGTGTTGGTCGTGATGGTGCCACTGCTATGGGCGCTTTTTTTGTGATTGAATCGCTCATGCCCAAATTTGACCTGCTGCCACAAGAGACAACTGTAGCAGTTCAAGGATTTGGTAAGGCAGGTGCCGTGATGGCGGAGCTTCTTTACAACGCGGGTTATAAAGTTGTTGCCGTCAGTGATTCTCAAGGAGGAATCTATTCGAAGAAAGGGCTAGATATTCCTAGCATTCGACAATATAAAGCAGCGGGTAATGGCATCAAAGCGCTTTACTGCAAAAACACTGTTTCCGAAATTGAGGAACATGAAGTGGTAAGCAATGAGGAACTTTTAGCCTTAGATGTTGATGTTTTAGTACCATCGGCTTTGGAAAATCAAATCAATGAGGCAAATGTCAAAGATATCAAAGCAAAATATATCTTTGAAGTAGCTAATGGTCCAATAACATCTGGTGCTGATAAAGTTTTGGAAGAAAGGGGAATCTTTGTTTTTCCCGATATTTTAGTCAATGCTGGAGGCGTCACTGTTAGCTATTTTGAATGGGTACAAAATCGCAGTGGTCTTTATTGGACGATAGAAGAAGTTAATCAACGTCTGAAACAAAAAATGGTTGAAGAAACCGAACAAATTTGGGCAGTTTCTCAAGAACTAGGGATTTCGATGCGAACAGCGGCTTATGTTCATGCGTTGAATCGTCTTGGGGAAGCCCGCAAGGCAAAGGGTACAAGAGATTACTACATCAATGGTCGTTCAGCCTAAGATGTCCAAATCTACCAAGTTGCATTTAGTTAGAGTAGGAGCCAGGAGTCAAAGAGAATAGTCCTCCGAGTACTGAGGACTGACGACTGACATCCTTCTCCTGAATCTTCTACCTTTGACCACCACTTGGTATTACAACGGTTTTCATTCGGGTTCAACACAGGTTTTTGTAAGGGCACGATATTATCGTGCCCCTGCCGTAATGAGCGATCGCAATCGAAGAGCGAAGCTAAATGCGAATCCCGGCTGTTAAAATCCAGTGAGTTCTCGCCTTTGTTTTCATGAGTTACATTATCTCCACTCTTCGTAGGCGATCGCGCCGCGTGTGTGTAGCGTCATCACTACCGTTCTCAGTTCCTAGTAAGTTAATCGCCAAAGGAGTGTTCCTAGCACTGCTGGCTACACTGGGAACATCGCTAATGGTTCAGCCTCCAATGGCACAGACATTGACTCAGGCTCAAGATGCTTCCGAAACAAGCACCGTTGCCAAACAGTTGCTGGGGCAGTGGCAAGCAAAAGACCCCTCATCAAACCGAGAATTCACATTTATTTTTGCGCCGGATGGCAATTTATTGGTAGTGTTACCGGCACCTGACGGGTCTTCTGTTGCCCTTAAGGTTGCTTATCAGATTAATCCAACAACTCAACCCATGCAACTTGACATTCAACTCAGCGCTGAGGAAAAAGCGTTAACGATTTTTGAGTTGACTGCTGATGGTAAGTTGCGCTTAGAACTGGAGGGACTTACTCCTGGATTAACCAGACCAACAGGGTTTCGACCAGACGCGATACTTTTTGCTAAAACGTCTCAATCAACGACAGTGCCTGAGAATATTAAAGTGATTGAGTACAAAGATTTGGCTGATTCAAATAACCAGGGTTCACGGAAGCCAGAAGATGAAGCCAAGACCTATATGTCTGCTCTAACACAAGTGCAGCAAGCGCATTATCGAGAACAGGGCAAATTTGCCACCAAGATTGAAGACGTGAGCATTGGACTGAAGACAGAAACCGAATCGTATCGCTACCAATTTGTACCACAGGGAGATGAGAAGCAAAGCGTGATGATCACTGCTGTTGCCAAAAATTCTGCGCTTCCCAGTTACATAGGTGCTGTGTTTGTGACTAAAGTAAATGGGGAAACTACCACTGCTGCCCAGATTTGCGAAACTGAGAAACCCTCGACTTCGCCTCCTGCAATGCCAGATGCTCCTGCGAGTGGCTCATTAAAAATTCAATGCCCAGAGGGTTCTCGTTCCCTTCAGTGATCAGGAGCGTGAAGCATGACTGAGCGACGGCAGCGCCCCCCTATCCTTAAACTAAATGAGTCGCAGAAAAGTTAAATGATACCAATTTCATAAAATAGTGCTACAAATTGACCCCCCTAGGGCGTGTTTTCAAACTCTATATTTACCTGTCTGTTGCAAAGAAGATCCCCCCCAGCCAGAGTTAAAAAGGAGGGAGAATCTACTCAAAGTCCCCCTTTTTAAGGGGGATTTAGGGGGATCTCAGGGTTTGAAAACACGCCCTAGGGGCGGAAAAATGACAAGTCGCGCGTAAGTCTTGTTTCATTGGGATGCACCTGGTGCGATCGCTATTACACTGCCGATATCAAATCATTTTCTGTTCTATAGGAATCAGATAGCAGCCATTAATTCGCCAAGTCCCGTCAGATTGCTTTTCCATCAGGTAAAGCGCTCTCATCGGTACTCCCTCAGGGTCAAGTAGCAGCACTGACTGAGTTAGGACTCCTCTCATAGTTGTGAGGTCTTCAAACAAAACAGAGCGAGGACGGTAGACTGCTGGGTAGGCACTCTTAACCATATGCATAAAGTTTTCTGGGGATACAAATTGCATCTGAATCCCTGGACTGGCAAAGCCGAAAGCGACCTTAGCCTCGTCATTTTGAAATGCCTGAAGTTGGCGTTCGATTATAGAGCGGATTGCAGTGCGGTCAGTCTCAGTAATTTCCATTTGCTGAGTCTTAATTAATAGAACTAGGAAGACTATTCTATGTAGTCTATGTATTATTAATTATCAATTACCAATTCTCTTTCAACCTCCACAAGCCAGTTGAAGGTGCCCAATATAGGTTCAAACAAAAATCAAGGCGTTCTTCTTGAGAGAGAACGCCTTGCTTCGTATTCATGAGTTATTCAAATAGATAATCTAATCGGGTTGGGTTACACGCGCCAGAGGATGGCACCGTGAAACTTGTAGTCAACTTAGCTGAGTGAAGCGCCACTGCGATCATAGCTGGCACGGAAGCTAGGATGTACTTTGCCTTGAACGTGGTTCCAGTACTCAGCTGTGTCAACTTCTAAACCTACTTCAGCGGCAGCACGACCAAGCAGAGATTGCTGACGATTTTTAATGAGGTGATGGTGACGCATCATCAGGGCGCGAGCTTGTTCTTGAGTAGACATTTTTAAATCTCCGAT
>DATNPI010000160.1:0-4838 GCA_036703325.1 Coleofasciculaceae cyanobacterium | reverse complement strand
ACGGGCAGCATCCGTGCCATAATCTCGGCGACATTTAGAGCATCGACGACTTGTCGAACCGCTTGCTTCTCACCGGAGATGACCGATTGTAATGGCGCATTGTGATTAGCAATGACAACGCCCCCAAAACCGTCTAAGCGTGCCAGTAATTCTTCACGGGTGGCGCGAACAGCGGCCATTGCCCCATCAGCCGCCGCACAAGCGGCAGACATCACCCGACCTCTCGTCTCGGAAAGCTTGAGAAATGCTTCTCTGGACAGTACCCCCGCTGCATACAGAGCAGCGTACTCACCATAGCTGTGTCCACCCACCATATCGGCTTCCAGACCAAGACGTAGGAGCAAGTCGAGATAGCCGACTTCCACGGCACCAATGGCTGGTTGAGCAATATGGGTATCCGTCAGCAGTTGTTGGTTGTGTTCTTGGGCGGCTTCTGAATAGGGACTAGGGGGATAGATGAATTGCGAGAGACGTTTGGGAAGTCGGTGCCGTAATTGGCGATCGGCTAATTCCACAGCAGAGCGCATTTCCTGGAAGTACAACGCCACTTCGCGTACCATCTCTGGATATTGCGCTCCCTGTCCTGGGAACAAAAAGGCAATTTTGGATTTTGGATTTTGGATTTTGGATTTTGGATTATTAGGTTTTCTGTTTGATTCGAGAGATTCTGGGTTCTTGCTGGTATCCTCCAATCCCAAATCTAAAATCGGCAATCCCAAATCTGAAAGCTGGATATGTGGTGGTAAGGTCGGGGTCTGACTATTTAATTGAGTGAGAACTATGTTTAAAGCTTCTCTTAGTTGTTGCAGGCTCTCTACAACGATGCTCAAACAAACACTTTGATTACATCGTTCTTGTGCAACTCTCGCATAGCTATACGCTAAATCTCGCAGTCTCGGTTCTGCACCAGACTCTAAAGCCTCGATCAGGGATTGTACCTCTTTGGCTAAAGTCTCGCGGTTCTGAGTTCGCAACACAAGAAGCTCACACGGCCAAGCTTGGGCACCGGGTGCCGTTTCGCGCAAGTTACCCTGGTATTCCTCCAGCACAGCATGGAAATTGGTGCCACCAAAGCCAAAAGCGCTAACACTTGCCCGACGTGGGTAGTCGGGGTTAGCCAACCAAGGTTGGGCTTCTTTTAAGAGATATACTGGGCTTTCTGGCTCGGCAATAGGGTCGAGTGGAGTATCGACGCCTGAATGGGGAGGCAGAGTTTGGTGATGTAGAGATAGGGCAGCCTTGATTAGACCTGCGACTCCAGCCGTACTTTTAGTATGACCAATCATGCTTTTAACTGAGCCGATCGCACAGGACTTACTAGCTGCCTTATCAGTTTCCAAAGTGCTGATAATTGTCTCTAGTTCGGCTCTATCCCCAGCCACAGTTCCAGTACCATGAGCTTCATAAAGTCCCAATGTCTGCGGTGAGAAGCCAGCCTTGCTATAGGCGCGTTTTACTGCACGCATTTGTCCAGCCGGCAAGGGAGCTGTCATGCCCAGAGCTTTACCGTCACTGGAGCCAGCCACGGCTTTAATTACAGCATAGATTCGGTCACCATCTCGTTGAGCGTCGGCTAAACGTTTCAGAACGACAATCGCAATGCCCTCACTAATGGCAATTCCGTCTGCACTCTTGTCGAAAGTACGCGATCGCCCACGCGGTGACAGAGCCTGTGTCTTGCTAAAACATAAGTAAGCGTAGGGGCTTTGGATTGTGTCTACACCACCTGCGATCGCAATATTACTGCGACCACTTTCCAGCTCTTTAACCGCTAAGTCAATTGCTGCTAGGGAAGAAGCACAAGCCGCATCCACCGTGAAATTTGACCCGCCCAAATCAAAACGGTTCGCTACTCGACCGGCAATTACGTTTAGGAGTACACCCGGAAACGTTTCCTCCGTCCACTCAGGTAACCGCTCCCAAATTTGCTCAGATGGGGCATCTACAAACCGAGGAATCTCAGAACGCATCGCGTACTGCTGACCCAGATCGGCAATACCGCCACCAGCACCTAAAATCACAGAGGTAGTTTCTCGATCAAAGTCACCGGAAGCTAATCCAGCATCTTCCAATGCCCGCCGAACGGCTTCTAAGGTCAGAAGCTGCATTGGTTCAATAGATTTCAGAGACTTAGGCGGGATGCCGAAGCGTATCGGGTCAAACGGCACATCGTCTATAAAGCCGCCCCATTTGGAATAAATTTTGTCACGGACATTGCGGTCTGGATCGTAGTAGAGACGCCAATCCCAGCGGGACGACGGAATCTCTGTAATGGTTTCTACCTTACGAAGGATGTTTTCCCAGAACCTATCATGGTGATGCGCTTGGGGCAACAATGTAGAGATACCAATAATCGCAATATCAGATGGCTGACTAGCATCTTTCTCGGATATGGTTGTCGAGGCAATGGGTAGATTGGCTAGCCGTTTGGTACTAGTTTCAGAGACATCTTCATGCAACGTCTTGATAGTACAAACTTGGTTGCGTAAGGTAGCGACTTGACCAATCATGTACATACCGTCGCGAATTTGTTTGTCTTCATCGACAGTAATGATTTGACCGACTGTATCCCGCATCAAGCCCTTGGATGCAATCCGCAGGCGTCCTAGAGACAGATTTTCTAAGGCATTCTTGATTTCTTCTGGAGAACTGCCCTTTGCCAGCAATTGCCTCCGAGTCGCATAGAACTCCTCAACGAATGGAGTATGGGCACAGCGGCTGGCGTGGCCTGGACCGGTTTCCAGATTGATAGTACGGGTACAGGCGATCACTTGCTCTTGAAATCCCTTAACAATGGCTCCGCAGGACACGGCCTCTTCAGTGAACAGGTAAGCACTGCCCATCAGCACACCGATCCGTATACCGCGTTCTACTAAGGGGGCAGCCATTGCACTTACCATCGCGGCAGAACGGGCGTCGTGAATGCCACCAGCAAATAGAATATGCACGTCGTGTTCTGCACCAGTCGGGACGTCCTGTAGGAGGGTTTCAATCATGCTTTCCCAAAGCAAAAAGCTGCTCAAGGGTCCAACATGTCCACCGCATTCCCGTCCTTCAAACACAAACCGCCGTGTTCCTTGTTCAAGGAACAATTTCAGCAATGCAGGAACAGGTACATGGAGATAAGTAGCAATGCCTTCGGCTTCTAATTGTGCCGCCTGATCTGGACGCCCTCCCGCAATTAAGGCGAAGGGTGGCTTTACCGCCTTAACTTCTTGCAGTTGTTCTTCTCGAACGGCTTGGGGGACAAAACCCAGAATGCCAATTCCCCAAGAGCGATCGCCTAATAGTGCTTTAGTTTTCTGTAATAGCTCTCGGACTTGCTCACCCCGCATCAGCGCCAAAGCTAATAGGGGTAAAGCACCCGCTTGGGAGACAGCATCGGCAAACGCGGCCGAATCGCTGACACGAGTCATTGGCCCCTGCACGATGGGATATTTTGTTCCGTGAGAGGCTGCCAAAGGCGATCGCGGGCTTAGAGGTTGCAGCTGTTGAGCGATAGTGATGTGTTCTAGACTCGCTTTGAGCAGTGCTTGTACGAATCTGCCTGTCGTCCTGTAGCGATCGCGAAAATGAGCAGCCAGTCCAACAGCTTGTCCCATTGGCCAAGCTAGGGTTCCAGGAGTCCCCCAACCGATTAAGGATTTCGCCTGTTGTTGCCAATCTTGAGATTTGGGATTTTGGCTCCCTTTGTGTTCCCCTTGTATTGAGGGGTTCACAGAAGTGGGAAGGGAGGCTTCAATAGTTTTTGATTCTCCACTCTGCAATCCCAATTCCAAATCGGCAAGTTCCAACTGCTCTGCCAACTTTTGTAAAGATGCGATCGCCTGGAAGCCTGGACGAGACAACACGCGGCAATGGCTGGTAAGTCTCTCACCAATCGCCTGAAGCCCAGCTATCCCATTCGCGTTTCCCGACGGGTAGCGTTCTCCGAATGAGTAGGGAATCGCTTCTTGACCACTAAGATTGTTGAGATAGCGCTGCCATTCAACAGGTAAAGGCGATTCAGGCATAAGCCACAATTGGTCGTCCAAGACGACACCAGCAGCTCCCGCCGCGCGGCAGGCTGCCACTGTATGAATGCCGATGCCACCTTGTACATAGACGGGAAACGGCTGTGTCCCCACAAGTTTCTGTGTCAGCAGAAAAGCCGAATCTTCACCAACCCAACCGCCACTTTCGTGCCCCTTAGCAATCAGCCCATCAATCCACCCTCGCTCTCCCTGTTTTCCATTAGATAAGGGGGGGGTAGAAGGTAAGACTAAAGCTTGGTCAACATCCGTGACTTCCAGCAAAAGTCTGCGGGATTGGCTAGGGGGTAAAGATGCTATAACCTCCTCTAGCGCATGAAGGTTCCAGCTACATAAAATCAACCAATGAGGGCGGTTCACAAGCCGTTCCAGCAGCTCATGGCTCTCCGAAATTTGGTCTACCCGTAAACGTAACCCCACAGCATCTTGCTGATTGACCAACTCCAAAAGCTTGTCTAGGTTCCTGATTGCCTGGTTTAGATCACACTGGCTGCAAAATTCTCGATCCAGCACCCCAACACCGCCTGCCCGAGTCGTTGCCACTGCTAGACCAGGATGAGCAAGTTCGATAGGACTGAGGGACAAACAGGTGAATAGATGCATCAGCATTGCTTTCTCAAATTATGGAGACGAGTCAAAAAGACAATTTCGCCTGAAAATGTTGAAGTTCAACGACTCAAGTCGGTTTTTAGACTAAATAACTACCGTTTACCTACCTACAAAGTTATGTATCTTAACTCATCGCTATACCTTACTGCGTTGTGAGCGATAGCTCATGGGGTCTCTTGCAAAAGTCAATTGTTGTGA
>DATNPI010000151.1:0-3858 GCA_036703325.1 Coleofasciculaceae cyanobacterium | reverse complement strand
GATTGATTGACCTTCGATGAAGGAACGCAACATCCAAGCCATTTGCTCATGACCTTCCATTAGTCCAGTCAGGAAATCAGCGGTGCCTTGGTCATGAAATTGCTCAGAACACTGGTCAACGTGGTCGCGCAGATTGCGGATAATCTGCTCATGATCTATCACTAGGTTTTCTACCATGCCATGAGCGTTCGGAAGAGTACCAGCATCTTCCTTAATTGAAGCGTATTTCAGGAAGCCTTCAGCGGTACCAACGGGATAACCACCTAAGGCACGAACCCGTTCAGCGGTGGTATCAATGGTTTCCGTCAACGTTGTATACTGTTCCTCCCATAGCTGATGCAGTGAACGAAACTGCGGTCCAACCACATCCCAGTGGTACTTTTTGGTTTTGATCAGCAGCAGATACATATCCGACAGGTCACGATTTAACAAGTCGATAACGCCTTGGCGCTGCTCTTCTGATAAACCTATATTTAACGGGCGCATAATTTGGTTCTCCACGCTTTTGCACTATCGACATTGCAACAAATCTATACATTAGCTTCATCCGCCGAATGGAAGATAAGTATAGGAGTTAGTTTTGCAAAGCTTTGAGCATATCAAGGAGAAAAATTAGCCTTTATGAGTATTGCCAATCGGACTAACTTTGGCGCGGTAGAGGAGTTTTTCTCCAATCCGGTAGCCAGTGTAACGGACTCTGATTAGTTCTCCAGGTTGGGCGGTTCCTTCCATTAACTGATGCAGGTGTGGATCGTAAGCTAGTTCTGAACCGACAGATGCGATCGCTTCTACTCCCCATTGTTGCAGCAACTGTTCTACTGGTCGAACCAAGGGCAACAGTCTCACTGCTGGCAACTGCTGATTCTGCTGTGCTGCATAAGCAGCGGTTGGCCATTGTACCAGCCAGGATTCCAGCACTTGTAAACTCGACTGCTGAAACTCCTGTATTAAACTCTCTCGCTGATGTTCCAGTTGCTGTTGCAGCCGTTGGTACTCCTGCCTCAATACTTCCACTGTTTGCGAAGCCTCGTCCGCAAGCAGCATTGTCGCCTCTTCCCTATCAGCTGGCGAGTTGGGGAAAATAGACTCTGGCGAAAAAGTTTCCAGTAACTCACTCACCGACACTTGCAAGGCTTGAGAAAGCTTCAGTAAGGTTTCTAGGCGCATCTGTGATATCTGTCCGCTGCGCAAACGCCTCAACTGCTTCTCTGAAACCCCAGCGCTTCTACTCAGTTGCCTGTAGCTGGAAAAACCCAGCCGCTGCATTAGCTCCTGCAACAGCTGAGTGTAATCTTGATGCAAAGAAAATGTCATTTCCAAAGAATTCAGAATACAGAAGTCCAGAAATCAGAATAAAACCCAACATAACCCTTGTTAACTTTATCTTTTTGGGGGTCTGGGGGCTATAAGACCCACACCAGAATCTTTGATTTGGTGTGGGATACATGGAACCCCAGGTTAATTTTAGGGATGTCGAACCCCTAAAATTAACAACACCGATGGCTATGTTTGTCACCAATTTTCAACACAAATGTTAGTATTAATATACCGAATAACTAACGGTTGCCTTGACTCAAACGGACACGTCGCAGCAACGTGGTGAACAGGGCAAACGGCATAAACTGGTCTGTACCTTGACAATCGAAGTTAGGGAGTTCCAACTAAAAACTTTGGGCGAGATATGCTCAATTCTGTAGTTGGGTAAAAACTTCGCAGTACTTAGGTAAGTTTCCAATTAGTTCGTATTAATTGGTAATTAGTACGCACGGGCTGTGCGGAATCGAAAGTGCCTGGGCAATCGGTCTGCTGGGGTCATATCTGACAATCGGGTAGGGCTAGGTAAGTGGTGCAACTCCCGGTGAGGGAAATAACCAGGAATGCCCAATCGCGAGGTTGGGAAGCCTACACTCACCCTAGGCAGGGGAGTGTAGGAGGAGGTCACATCTTGGGTCTAACTATGCTAGCTCCTGACTCCTGACTCCTAGATGCTCAACAGCTCATTACTGTGGGTTAATAATGCTCCGCAGCATCCATGCCGTCTTCTCATGGACACGCAACCTGCCAGTCAACAAGTCTGCGGTAGATTCATCGCCTCCATTTTCAGCAGCAGGAAACACAGAACGAGCTGTCTTAGCTACGGCTTCGTTAGCTTCTACAAGTAAGCGAACCATTTCCTCCGCAGAGGGAACTTCGCGTGTTTCGGGAATTGAGCTTAATTCTGCAAACTGGCTGTAAGAACCGGGAGCAAAAACGCCCAGTGCTCTGATTCTTTCGGCAAGTTCATCAACGGCTGTGGCTAGCTCTGTGTATTGTTGCTCAAACATTTGATGCAGAGACGTGAACATCGGGCCAGTGACGTTCCAGTGGAAGTAGTGAGTTTTCAGATACAGCGAATAGGTATCTGCTAGTACACGAGAAAGTCCTGCGGCAATCTCTTGACGAGCGCCTTCTTCAATTCCAATTTCAACTTTCATGGCTTTGCCGCTCTCTTGAAGTTGCATAAACTGCTCCTTATTTAGTTAAAAAACTGCTTGATTCTTTGTTTTTTGGGTCTATCTTGATTGTCGCTTCAATTCTGAAAACTTAGCTTCACCATCACTATACATTTGCTTTAGACCAAAAGTTTGCTTAGTTCTCAGCAACAATCCTCAAGCTAGATGCCTTTGTAAAACTGATCGAGGTGCTTTGCGAACTCGGCACCGGATTGTTTCTTTACCCAGGCGTTGATGAGCCTCATAGCGGTGACAACCGGAAAAGCCGTAGTATTGCCCATCTACTTCAAGAACGTCGATGGGTTCGCGCAATCCCTCTTCCTGAATCGACTCCATCAGAGCCGCGACCTTATTTGGGTCATTCTCTCGCGGCAGGGGGCGGCGAATTTGCCCCAGAGGAATCTCTCTTATCTCTACCATGTTGCGAGTTGCTACCTCAGTTCTCAATCCTTACTTTTAAATCATAGTCGTTATGAGTTTGCTTTGCAACCTGTAGTTACTGGCTGGGTTGGAAAATTTCTCATCGGCTTACAGCAGGAGTAGGCGATCGCATCAGTCCTATAGTTGTCAGTTGTTAGTTGTCAGTAGTACGCTTTAGCCAAACCGGGCAAATCCAATGCTCAAAGGTTCTTAGAAATAGATTAACTAAATGTCGCGATCGCTTAAATATACCCAGCAGCCCTGGGCAGAAACCTACAGCGAGATTATTGATGTTCGTAGCCAAAGCGAGTTTGCCGAAGATCATATCCCAGGTGCAATTAACCTGCCGGTGCTGGATGATGCTCAACGAGCGAAAGTGGGGACACTCTATAAACAAGTCTGTCCCTTTGAAGCCCGTAAAGTTGGCGCATCCCTAGTTGCCCAAAACATTGCTCAACATCTCGACACTCACTTCACCGCAAAAAACAAAAACTATCATCCTCTGGTGTACTGCTGGCGAGGCGGACAGCGTTCCAATAGTATCGCTCTGGTACTGAGTCAAATTGGCTGGCAAGTTACAGTCATTGAAGGAGGATACAAAACTTACCGGGCTTATGTGCGCGACCAGTTGCAACAGTTGCCAGAACAGTTTACCTACCAGGTATTGTGTGGACTGACTGGTAGTGGTAAAACTCATATCCTGCGACAGCTAACAAACCGAGGCGTCCAAGTATTGGATTTAGAAGGTTTGGCAAATCATCGCGGTTCCCTACTCGGTCAAGAGTGGGAGGGTAAACTTTCACCTCAACCCGCACAAAAACGCTTTGAATCACTTCTACTACAAAAGTTACAAAGCTTTGATGTCAGTAAGCCAGTGTGGGTGGAAGCAGAAAGCAACAAAATTGGACAGGTTTATCTACCCCCATCCCTTTGGCAACAAATGAAG
>DATNPI010000129.1:0-5008 GCA_036703325.1 Coleofasciculaceae cyanobacterium | reverse complement strand
TGCCCCTGGGAGAAGTTTGCGCCTGCGATCTGCGCTTCGCTCTTCTCGCTTCTTCAGTATTACCTCAACTCTCAAACCGCGTCTTTATCTTTACTTTATAAATCAGCTCTCGATTGCAGATTAAGATGCCCCTCTACCCCTCTTTCTTAAAGAATTCCTAACATGACACAAGTAAGTGCTAGCAGTATTGTAGGCGTGTTGCATTTGTTTCCGATTGGCATAGTTGTGGGAATTATTTCTGCTCTCCTTGGTATTGGAGGCGGTTTACTTTATGTTCCAGCGCTTGCAGCAGTTGGAGCGTCACCAATTCAGTCTGTTGCAACTAGCTTAGTTGCAATTAGCCTTGGCGCACTTTCTGGGACAATCCAGAATTGGCAAATGAAGTCACTTAAACTTGAAACGGTTTCCTTATTAACATTCCCGGCAATGCTAACAACCGAAATAGGAGTTAGCATTGCTAGGGCTTTACCTAGTAAATGGCTATTATTAAGTTTCTCCGCTCTACAGATAACTGCAATCTGGTTGATAAATTTAAAAAATAAACTTCAAAAAGATGAAAAAAAAGCCATAACAATTGAATCATCTCAATCCCCAAAAGAGTCAACACAAATTTTAAAAACTCAAGGCATTGGGCTAATCGCTGGAATTTTATCGGGTTTATTTGGAGTAGGTGGGGGTATTGTCATGGTTCCCCTACAAGTTATGCTTCTTAAGATGCCAATTAAACAATCTGTACAAATCAGCTACGGAGCTATTGTACTAATTTCCTTATGGGCAATTAGTCGTTATGTAATTGCAAGTTCTACTAACGTATTAATATTGCCTGGTTTGATTTTAGGAGTTGGATCGCTATTGGGCGCAAATTATGGCGCAAGGCTCTTGCCAAAACTGTCAGATAATTTAGTCAGAATTTTATTCACATGTTTGCTGATTATTCTAGCCGTTTATATGTCGTTTAAAGCTTTGACACTATAACTTTTCGCACTTCAAGCAGTTTGTGGGTAGCTGCCAAGCTTTCTTCAACTGGTTTTCTAACTGGTTAATATGAGCCTTGTATTCCTGTAACTGCTTGCCAAGCTTTACATTTTTCTCGTGACGCTCAATTAAGCGACTGACAACACTCTGCTGATTAGGAAGCTTCCAAAGAGCCTGTAACTGTTTGATAGTTTCAAAATCCTCATCAGTTGTCCTCACTTGCACCACTTTCTCTTTCTGTGGAGCCGTGGGGAATGGGATGGGCGAAGATGTGAAGTAGTCGGCATAGCCTAGGGTTGTGGCTACGCCTTGCAACTCTTTATCTGTGGGATTTTCCTTGACAAAGTGACCCAGCAGACGGGCATAATGCAGCATCTTGGAGCCTACCGAGCGATCGCAGTCTCTCTCGGTTGCCAGCGCTCCGTATGCTGCCCTTAACGCTTTACAGTTGTCCTGTTGCTCTCCATGACGGAAAGCTAACACCGGGGTTGATTGTCCTTTATCGCCAAAGTAAGACCGGACAACACGATTGAGTCTCATCAAGCTTCGGTCAATTAACCCTAAAGCTAGCTCTGGCTTTTTCTTGAATTCAATGTCTTTTTTTCCCTCAGCTAGAACCTCTTCTCGGTGTACCCAATACTGACATCCTGAAGGCGATCGCAACTTATCTCCCTTAGCAGACTCAGCCTACGCCTTGTCATCAACATCTTCGGTACTCCGCTTGTCATCAATTACAACCTTTTCTTCAGACACCTTCTCAATTTCTTCTGAAGATTCAGTAGCTTCAGGAGAATCAGAAACAATCACTGCCCGAGTCGGTTTTTCCCCTTGATAATTCCACTGATCGAGAATATCTTTAACAATTACTTCTTTTAGCCACACCTGAGCAACAACGCTCAACGGCAGAGCCAGAAGTAACCCCAAAAAGCCGAAGAACGTGGCAAAGAACACTTGAGCAAGTAAAGTTACAGCGGGTAGCAGCGATACCTGCTGCGCCATCACATAAGGAGTAAGCAAATTAGTTTCAACCTGCTGAATCACGATGTAGAGAATCAGTACAGCGATCGCTTTCCACGCTCCATCTGGATCGAGTAGAGCGATCGCGATCGGTGACACAACACTCAGCGCTGGTCCAATATTGGGAATAAATGTCAAAATACCTGCCAGAGCTGCCTGTGCCAGTGCCAGCGGAATTCCGAGTATCAGCAAACCCACAAAACTTAACGAGGCAATGACGAACATATTAAAGAGAATGCCAATCAGCCAACCCCGTAAAGCGACCTTGCATTCATCCAAAATTTTGTCAACTCGACGCCTGTAAAACGAGGGAAAGAGTCGGATGAAGCTACTACGGTAAGGTGTAGGGTCTGCAAGCAGCATCAACGTCAAAATTATTACCAGTAGCAAGTTAACAATGACGTTTAAAGAGCTAGAGAAGAAGCTAAACCCACCACCTAATAGCCGATTTGCCAGAGGTTGCAGCTGTTGAACCAGTTGGTCAACACTCGGAACGTACTCCATCAACTGGGGCGAAATACGAGCTTGTAGCGCCTCAACCCAAGTGCCGAAGCGGTTTATTCCCTTAGGAACTAACTGACTTAGCTCTTGAAACTGAGCAGCAAAGGGGGGCACAATCAGCCAGAAAAATCCCACAAAGACAGCAAGCAACAGAAAAACTGATAGCAGGACGGCAAAGCCCCGCTTCATGCCCGACTGCTGGAATCGTTTCACCAGGATATTCAGGGCATTGGCTAACACCACGGCAGCAAATATGAGCAGAAGCACCTCCCGGATTTGCCACAGGATATAAATGGCAAGGATAAAGGTGAGTAAACCAATCCATTTACCTAAACTCAAAAGTCTGCGCCTCCCAACTGCTCTGGCTTTACAAAGAAAGTTTAGTCCCCAAGCTGCCCCTCAGGGGTTGAAAACGTCAACTGCCGTTCCGTGCCATCATCGACAAAGCGCTGTTCACCAACGCCGACTAGTTCTACTATGGCTTCACGCGCGGCGGGTGAAAAGTCTCCCTCACGCGCTTTAATCTCAACAAGGGTTTGTTGCCCTTCTGTACGAACGCGATAGGCGGTGGTGCAAGAGGCCCCTGTTTTGTACTCGAAGGTGTGACCGTCATCTTCATAAAGCGTCCACTCACCCGTACCTTTCCAGATCCGAAGTGTCAGCTGGTCTAAGGGACGTTCATCCACGTATTGCATCACTGGTGCCATCGGAATAATCGAGCCAGCACGTACATATAACGGCATACGCTCTAACGGGGCGTGAACCAGGATATGTGTTGGTCCATCAATTGCCTCACCACTCCACCAGTCATACCAGCGACCCTTGGGCAAGTACACTGCACGGTGTTCAACTCCTGGACGATAAATTGGTGCTGCTAGCAGTGAGGAACCAAGCATTACCTGGTCAGAAAGGGTGAAGGTCTGTGGGTCATTTGGAAAATGATAGAGCAACGGTCGCACAATTGGTGCGCCAGTAGTAGCGGCTTCCCAGAATAGGGTGTAGAGGTAGGGTAGCAGCCGATAACGCAGTTCGATGTACTCGCGGCAAATTTTCTCAACGCGATCGCCAAACACCCAAGGCTCATGTTGTGCTGTAGTCAGTGCCGAGTGCCCCCGCATCAAGGGGTAAAGCATTCCCACTTGCATCCAACGGGCAAATAATTCAGCCGTCGCGTTACCCGCAAACCCACCAATGTCAGCACCGACAAAGGCAACTCCCGATAAACCCAGATTACAGAGCATCGGCAGCGACATTTCCAGGTGTTCCCACAGCGATTGATTATCACCAGTCCACACCGCCGACCAGCGCTGAACACCAGCATAGCCAGAGCGCGTCAGCACGAAGGAACGCTCTGTCGAACGTAACTTTTCAAGCCCTTGATAAGCCGCCTGAGCCATAGTCAGTCCGTACAGGTTGTGGACTTCAGCGTGGGTAGCGCCCTCTTCCTTTGGTCCCTGCGATGCATCGAGGGGAAACGCTATTTTGTTACCGGGGTCGCCGAATGGTCGATCATCGAGCGCCGGTTCGTTCATATCGTTCCAGATACCAGCAATGCCGATATCGGTCAGGCTTTTGTGCAAGCTTCCCCACCAATCCCGTACCTCAGGGCGCAGGAAATCAGGAAAGACCGCTTTATCTGGCCAGACATAGCCGTGAAATAACCCACCATCAGTTTTGCGGACAAAATAGTCGTTCTTTAATCCCTCGTCGAAGACCTCATAATCTGCTTCTGGCTCATACTTAACACCTGGGTCAACAATCGTTACTGCCTTAAAGCCATCCTGCATCAGGTCATGTAGCAGCTGTTTAGGATCGGCGAAGCGCTTAGGACTCCAGGTAAAGACGCGGTAGCCATTCATATAGTCGATGTCGAGATGGATGACATCACAAGGGATGCGGCGCTGACGAAATTCATGGGCGAGTTGGCGCACTATATCTTGTGATTCGTAGCTCCAACGACATTGGTGATAACCCAGTGACCATCGAGGTGGTAATGGCATCCGACCTGTCAGCTGGGTGTAGGTGCTGAGAATTTTTGCGGGTTCAGGACCATAAATGATGTAATAGTCCAGTTCGCTGCCTTGTGTCTCCATCCGCCAGACACCAGGCTGCTGTGCGCCAATATCGAACTGGCTCCAAAATGTGGTGTTAAAAAACAGCCCATACCCAACCCCTGGACGTAACGCCATGAAGAAGGGAATCGCCTGGTACATATTATCTGTGAGCACGTCGTAATCGAGCGCATCATATGTCCAGTTAGTTTGGACTTTAGACAGCTTATCGAGCAAACCAGTGCGCTCACCGAACCCATAGAAGTGTTCATCAGTTTCAATACGTTTCCAAGCGGCAACAGCCCCGGTACGCCAGCTCATTGCCTGGTCTGCATCCTGAGCAAAGGGCTGCCCCGCTAAATCAAAGCACTCGATACGACAAGAGTCACGGTAGACAACGATGCGCAGTTGCTCTGTTTCAATTTCTATAGCATCTGCTTTTTCTTGCACCTCAAAGACCACAG
>DATNPI010000016.1:0-9644 GCA_036703325.1 Coleofasciculaceae cyanobacterium | reverse complement strand
GAGTTCCGGCTAACCCCAACAGCAGGATAGCAGCACTTGCTAAAAGTCTATTTCTGTGCTTAGTGTTTTTCACCAATTCACTTCTCCTTGCCTCCTGTTGGTAAGCGGGAGATTAAAGGCTAAAGGATGAAACCGATCGTTGGAAGGAGTTTTAAACTCCCACCAACAAGTTAGGACTTACGCACTCGCAGAGCTAACCCCCCAACCTTGGGGGGAACAAGATCTAACTCCCCCCAGAATTGGGGGGTCGGGGGGGCTAATCGGCGGATATTGCGTAAGTCCTGAAGTCTTCCAGCCATCTTGGGAGGGCGAATCAGACCCAATCGAAGCGTGAATTTTTCATACTTCATACTGGGCTAAGGGCAAAGGATCGATTAGTCGTTAGCGAAGCGAGGCGTAGCCCACCCAATCCAAAATCGGCTTGGTTAGCGGACACCATTAGCTGTAACCACGGAATTTTCCTCTGACGATGCCTCCAGCCCAAAAATGCGGTTGAAGGTTTTTTCCACCTTGTAGCCTGAGTCGATTGACTCCAGAGGGTCTTTGCGTAATCGGTGGCGCAGACATAAGGTGATGACACGGCGGATATCGTCAACGGTGACTTCGTTACGTCCTTCAAAGGCAGCTAGTGCTTTTGCTGCTCGATTCGTGACAATATCACCACGCAGCCCATCAACATCGAGTTGTGAGCAAACCTCAGAAATTTTGACCCGCAGCTCATAGTCCATCTCGACTTCAGGAAGTCGCTCTTGAGCCATGACGAGCTGTTTTTGCAAAGCTTCTTGATCACTCTGGTACTTCTGAAGGAATGCTTGGGGATTTTGGTCAAAATCTGCCCGTTGCTCCACAATTTCCACGCGCAGGGCTGGCTCTTTGACCGTGCGGATTTCTGCGTGCATCCCAAAGCGATCGAGTAGCTGTGGTCGCAGTTCTCCTTCTTCGGGGTTGCCAGAACCGACTAAAACAAATCGGGCAGGATGGCGAATAGAAATTCCTTCTCGTTCAACAGTATTCCAGCCACTGGCGGCGGAGTCTAGTAAGACATCGACTAAGTGGTCATCCAGCAGGTTGACTTCGTCTACGTAGAGGATGCCGCGATTGGCTTTGGCAAGGAGTCCTGGTTCAAAGGCTTTGACCCCTTCGGATAAAGCTTTTTCAATATCGATCGTGCCGCAGACGCGGTCTTCTGTCGCTCCTAAGGGCAGGTCAACCATCGGGACTTTTTTCTTGACGATTAACCGTACTTCCTGGGCTGAAGCCTCGTTGCTCACCCAGTCGGAGTCGTTGGGGTCGCTGTTGAAGGGGTCATCGGCAATCACGTCAATTTCTGGCAATAAGTCAGCCAAAGCCCGAATCGTGGTGGATTTGCCTGTACCGCGATCGCCCATAATCATCACACCGCCAACTTTCGGGTCAATCACATTCAGCAGCAAAGCCAGCTTCATTTCTTCCTGACCCACAATTGCAGTGAAAGGAAAAACCACACGGCGAGTATTCGTAGGCGCTTGGGCAGTCGGACTCACTTCGATTACCTGATAATTAATCTTTGATCACGCCTCTCATTTTGCCACACAAGCTCAAGATGAGAGTGAAGCTACACCTGGTCGGACTAAAAATTGGCAGATAACTTGGGACTTGCCAAGCCAAAATCAAAATCCCAAATCCTTGCATCGAGTGACTGCTCAAGAGCTGACGGCTAAAGCCTGATAAACCTGATCCAGCAATTGGGTCATTGACTGGGAAGACCCACGCAGAACTTGGGTAGCGACAGCTCTCAGCCGTAACTCCAGCTCAGAATTTGAGTCAACTACACTCATTACAGCTTCATCCAGTGACTCAGCATCCGGTCGATGATCCAGCACCAGAATGGGTGGTAGCTGTTGCAGTTCAGCCAGGGAACTCAGTCGTTGCACTAGCGCTACAGAGTCGCTCATGTCGTTTAAACAAATCAGTAATAAGTCAACACTTTGATCTTGGAGTTGACGGAATACTTCTGTCCAAGAACCTGAAAGTGAGCTTCTAAACCCAGCGGTTTGGAGGTACTGAATCAGAGCCTGGAGCCACGAAGAGTGCGAGGTCAGGGGTGTAGCGATCGCAGATTTCCTACCCTTAGCCCCATCAGTTCCCTCGCTTTCGGGAGACGATAAAGAAGAACTTTTGCTGATTAGAGACCCAGGGGGATGGATTTTATATTGAGGAATCTCCCCACCTCTCCGACTCATGGACTCTGGGATGTCCATCACTAAAATACTAGGCTTGCGGCTCATCCCGGCGGCAACTTGAATCACTTGCAGCAGGGCCGCCTTCTTGGAAGAGTTATCGGGTGCTAAACAGGGATACACAGAAAGACGAGTTACTTGATTCGCTGCCTCCGTAGTCTGGTGATCCAAGGTTACTAGTGGTAAAGAAGTCAAGGCTGTATATAATGAGAACTGTTGCAAGTAAGCAAATGGATCGGCTATCCCGGCGCTGTTTAGTAAGACAACATCTGGATGCCAAACACGAGCCAACAATTCTGCCTGCTCTAAATCATCGGCTTCGAGAATCCGATAATTAAGTTCTAAGTGATCGAAACTCAGCGTGTCAGTGAGATCACAACTCAGTTCAAACGAGCCAGAGGGTATTTTATCCAACTCAGGACTCAGGTGTAGAATCGTCAGAGCCTTTTTGGTCTTGCCCTTCTGCTCCCCTAAGCCAGCCAGGCTTTGTGATAAGGCTTTCTTTTCTACGGGTAGGCTTAAGAAGCCATCGGCTTTATTGTGATAAGCTTGCTGTTTTTCTGCCTGTGTTGCGGTCACTATGACTGGAATGTGAAGGGTTTGGGCATCTGACTTGAGGAGAGTCAATACATCCCAGCCAGAAAGTTGTGGGAGAAGGGGATTGAGGAAGATGGCAAAAGGTTGCAAGTTGCGAGCTTTTTCGATCGCCTCTGTACCTGATCGAGCAATTACCACTCGATAGCCTAAACTCGTAAGCTGTGCCGTCAAACCTTCCAGGTATCGAGGTACAGTTTCCACAATCAACACCAAGCGGTTACGCTTCCCTTGGGATGTCCCACTCTGAGGATTTGGGATTTGGGTTTTCTGGGCCTTGAGCGGGGGGCAAGGGGAGGGTTGGAGCTTGGACTCGGAAATTTCCTCATCTTCCCAACTTTCGATATCCCCATCTTTTCTTCTTCCCAACGGTGGACAGGGTGGTAGTAATAGGGTGAACTGACTTCCTGCACCGTATTTTGAAATAAATGAGATATCTCCACCGTGTAAGCGAGCCAGACCTTGAGATAAGACTAGTCCTAAACCAGTTCCCTCAAAGCGACGGGTCAGAGGTGTTTCCAGCTGTTGGAATTTCTGAAAGATCAGGTGCTGCTTCTCTGGTGGGATACCAATCCCAGTGTCCCAAACGGTGAAAGCAATCCAACCCTCCCAACGATTGACCCGAAGACCAATTTCACCACCCGCTTCTGTAAACTTGATGGCGTTAGAAAGCAGATGTACCAACATTTGGCGTAGGCGGAGCTCGTCGGCAACGAGCATTTCTAAACCGGGTTCAATCTCTAATGTGAATTGTGCTTCTGGGGTTGATTCGTCTTCTTGGTCTTTCTCTGGTTGGAGTTGTCGCACTTGAGCATAGGCGCGATCGCAGATCATCTGAATCTGCACCGGTTCGAGTGACAGTTCCACCTGACCCGTTTCTATCCGAGTTAAATCCAGGATATCGTTGACCACCGTCATTAACTGACGACCACTCTGATAAATCAGCCGAGCGTATCGGGTTTGACGTTCATTGAGTGGTCCCAAAGCTTGGTCTTTCAACAGTGTAGACAAGCCCAAAACAGCAGTTAGAGGTGTCTTCAATTCGTGGCTAATACAAGCTAAGAACTCATCTTTGAGTCGGTTGAGTTGTACTAAGTCTGCATTTTTGGCGGCTAGTTCTTTTGCAACTTGCTGCTGTTCTGTTTTATCTTGAGCCAGCACCAGGCATAAATTAGACGTGAGGGAGCCAAGGGGGGTTGGCATTTGCGGAGTCTGACCCTGACGTGCAGCTACCCCATAAGGGGAGGACTGAAGGGGACGCACTCCGGGGGGGATGACAAAGCGGGACGCCATGTGGTCTGGTCTATTTTGACCGGGTTCCACTCTTTCGCTTTCAAAGAGCAACGGTGACAGGGGAATTTTGACAAAAGAAAAGACGCGCTCTTGGCTTTTGTTGCCCATTTCCAATACTGGTGCAGGAGTCTCCCAAAACTTTGTTGCTTCTTGTGTTTCGAGCATCGGTGGTGCTGACAAGACCACTTGACGTTGAGAAACTGTTGCTGCCATCCGGGGCGTATCAATCGCACAGTAGCGCTGAACAGTCGCCTGAGCCGAAGTCTCATACTGCTCGTTGGCGACAACTTCGACAGAAAATGGCGATCGCAACTTTGGAGTAGCGATCGAAGAGCTACTATTGCTGGGCGATATCGTACAGCCCTTTGCTCTGTCCTGCGCTGCTAGCGGGCATTCTAACAACGGAGCGGCTCCGGAGGAGCTACCGCGTGAGCGAAGCGTTGCTCGCCGCTTCGGTGCATAACCTTCAGACCTAGAGCTACTGCGTTCATCCATTGCGCCATCAGGCGTGAGTGCCGAGGACTGCCCGCCAGTTGGAGGAGCTGACATAGTAGCAGTGGTGCGTATGACATAGTCCAAGTCTGGCGACGCTCCAATCTGTTGACGCCAAGTGAGATTTTGAGCCAATACTTGCCCCGTAGCGGTTTGTAATCTTAGGGGTAAGGGCAGTTGTTCCAACAGCTGCACTAAGGATTTGAAGCTTGCTTGCTGATGCGGTTCACAAGCTTCCTCACCCGCTTCTGTTGCCATGGGACTTGGTGCCAAGAATCTTAACAGCAACCAGCTGTTGAGCAGTCCCAGGAACTTTCCTTCGTCATCTACCAATGCCCAATGCTGAGAACTGGGTGTTGAAGATTGAGAGTCCCCCCATTCACCTAGCTTGGGCCTCCTCCCTGGGTAAGGGGGGGGCGGACAAGAAGTTTGCGATAATCGATTTAATTTCTCACTGGAGATTTCTTTCTTTAGTTCCCTCTCCCCTATCCCCTGTCCCCTGTAATGCGGCAGCGGCTCTCCAGATTGTTGTAGGTAGACCCAGAATTGCCTTAAACTCAGCTTCTCCGGTAGGATTGTCAATGCTTCAATAATGGACGGCTCCAGCTGAGATATGGGTTTATGGAAATCGATTGCTGGCTGCATGGGAACGTTTAGCGCATTGCCTATCGCCACAGGAGTCTTCCCTAAGCTTACTGCTGACATTAGGTAAGGCATGACCTGTCGGAGGTTAATTACTCCCAGAGGACGTTGCTGTTCGCTCACTACGACAATCGCATCGCAGCCTGAAGAACGAAAAGTTTCCACTACGGCAGCAAGCTCAGACGTTTGTTTACAAACAGGAATAGCTTGAGCAAATTCTTTTAAACTGGGAGTTGGCATAGACCTGACCAATCTGGCTGGGGTAGATGACGAGCGCTACCGGGGCAGCACATCTTCATCTGAACTGAAAATGGAGTTGGCTAAAGCCGAAGAGCCGAAGAGAAAATTTCTGAGGCTCAAGGAACAAGCACAGCTCAATTATTGCTCTTGTTTGGGTACTTGGAGGACGGAGTAATTACAATTACTTACAATTATCGGACTGTTTAAATTAATGTTAAATTACTTTATAAAGTAATTGTTAAAATCCGACCGAAAGAGTGATGCCACTCTGTAAATCGTCTTCATTTTTTTAATAAGAATTGTTTTGCCTCCCCAACTGACTATCTGTACATTTGTGCGTTCTGAATCCCTGGCTCGCTCTGTGAGTCAGCTTTTGAGTAGCGATCGCTATACTTTGCACCTTACTAGTTCAGACGCAGAGTTCTTAGATGTGCTGGAGCAGCACAAGCAGCATCTCGATTGTTTGGTTTTACAGGATGACGGTGACGGGTCATTAGAGAGTCTGATCGACCGCGTGTACGAACAAGGAACCCTGCTACCTGTTGTAGTTTTGTCAAAGAAAGTAGAAGAAGCCGCTAGTAGCACTACCACCAACAATCAACCGAACAGGACTCAGATGACCGATGATTACTCCCAAACCACGGTCAATCAACTGTTCCATCCTGCCGAAGTCCGACTTGGTATTACCCAGTTGGTGGAGATTGAGAGCTTCATTGATAAGGCGATCGCTCAGTTTCTCTCCCTTTCTACTGCCCATAGCTTACCTGCTCCGCCTGCCCGCGTCGATCTCGCCAACGAGCTAACTACCCGTAGCTTCCTGATGCAGCAGCAGCGTCGGTTATCAGAAAAACTCAAAGAGCGACTCGGATACCTAAGTGTGTATTACAAGAGAAATCCCCAGCTGTTTTTACGCCATCTGCCTCAAAATGAGAGGCAAAAGCTCTTAGAAAACTTAAAATCAGAGTATCGGCAAATCGTTTTGAAGTACTTTTCTCAAGAAAACACCCTTAATCAAAAAATCGATAATTTTGTTGACAAAGCATTTTTCGCTGATATTTCCGTATCGAGGATCGTAGAGATTCATATGGAACTCATGGAGGAATTTTCTAAGCAACTGAAGCTGGAAGGGCGAAGTGAGGAGGTATTACTTGACTACCGACTGACACTTATCGATGTAATTGCTCATTTAGGCGAAATGTATCGCCGCTCCATCCCTAGAGAGTCTTAGGATCAGCTTTTAGCTATCAGCATTTAGCGGTAAGCTTTTAGCAGGCACTCAACTAGACTTGATTTGTGAACTCATTTCTGGTTGCTATTGCATTCTCATCCGTCTTTTTGCTAACTGCTAATCTATGAGTCCGCTGAAAAAAACTTATGTTCTCAAGCTCTATGTGGCTGGGAATACTCCCAACTCGGTTAGGGCTTTAAAAACGCTCAAAAATATCCTAGAACAGGAATTTCAAGGAGTTTATGCCCTCAAAGTGATTGATGTCCTAAAAAGTCCCCAACTAGCTGAGGAAGATAAAATTTTGGCTACACCAACCCTAGCAAAAGTCTTGCCACCTCCCGTCCGCAAAATCATTGGTGATCTTTCGGATCGAGAAAAAGTCTTGGTCGGATTGGATCTTCTCTATGAAGAACTCCGTGAAGACGAAATAGATGTTTAGTTAAATTTCAGAGGTTCGGGCAGACTATACTATTCAGGATTCCGCCCAATCGGCTGCTTTTATTTGAGTAATATCTTTTTTTGTTGCCAAAATATGAATCATCTTAACCCAACAGAGGCAAAGCCGGAGCAATTGGCAATGGTAGGAGTCCAGAAAATACGGACTATGATCGAAGGCTTCGATGATATTAGTCATGGAGGTCTACCAGTTGGTCGAACCACCCTCGTCAGTGGGACATCTGGCACTGGCAAGACTTTGTTAGCCGCTCAGTTTCTCTACAACGGCATTAGCATTTTTGATGAAGCTGGTGTATTTGTTACCTTTGAAGAATCTCCTACAGATATTATTAAAAATGCTGCTAGTTTTGGTTGGGATTTACAAAAACTAATTAATGGAGGAAAGCTATTTATTTTAGATGCCTCACCTGACCCAGAGGGACAAGAAGTTGTTGGTAGTTTTGACCTTTCTGCCTTAATTGAGCGTATTCAGTACGCTATTCGCAAATACAAGGCAAAGCGGGTTTCTATTGACTCAATAACAGCTATATTTCAGCAGTATGATGCTGCCTCAGTAGTGCGGCGGGAAATTTTTCGCTTAGTTGCACGCCTCAAGCAAATTGGCGTGACAACGGTAATGACTACGGAGCGCATTGAGGAGTATGGCCCAGTAGCACGGTTCGGGGTGGAAGAGTTTGTTTCAGACAATGTAGCAATTGTTCGTAACGCGCTGGAAGGGGAGCGCCGACGCCGCACGATAGAAATTCTCAAGCTACGCGGCACAACTCACATGAAAGGAGAATACCCTTTTACCATTACTAACAATGGAATCAATATTTTCCCCTTAGGAGCAATGCGGTTGACTCAACGTTCTTCCAATGTCCGAGTATCTTCGGGGGTCAAAACGCTTGATGAAATGTGCGGCGGTGGGTTTTTCAAAGATTCGATTATCCTGGCAACGGGGGCCACGGGTACTGGCAAAACCTTGTTAGTGAGCAAGTTTATTCAGGATGCTTGCTTGAAAGGCGATCGCGCTATTCTTTTTGCCTACGAAGAATCTCGCGCACAGCTGTCTCGTAATGCTTACTCCTGGGGGATTGATTTTGAAGATCTAGAACAAAAAGGCTTACTGAAAATTCTTTGTACTTATCCAGAATCAGCAGGATTAGAAGACCATCTACAAATTATTAAATCGGAGATTGCGGAATTTAAGCCATCTCGTATTGCAATTGATTCGCTTTCTGCGTTGGCGCGAGGAGTCAGTAATAATGCCTTCCGGCAGTTTGTGATTGGTGTCACTGGTTATGCCAAGCAAGAAGAAATTACCGGATTTTTTACCAATACTACTGACCAATTTATGGGGTCTAACTCAATTACAGATTCCCATATTTCCACGATTACAGACACAATTTTGATGCTGCAATACGTGGAGATTCGCGGTGATATGGCTCGTGCAATCAACGTCTTTAAGATGCGTGGTTCTTGGCACGATACAGGTATCCGCGAGTACACTATTAGTGAAGAGGGCCCAGAAATCAAGGAATCGTTCCGCAATTATGAACGAATCATCAGTGGTTCTCCCACTCGTATTACTGTCGATGAAAAGAACGACCTCTCCCGAATTGTTCGAGGAGTCCGTGGCAAGTCAGATGAATAGTTATGCTTGTCTTGAGGTAGCTTTGGAGGAAGCGATCGCATCTTCAGCTAGGCAGGAGAAATAACAATGCGATCGCCCCCACCGATTCATTACAGAGGAGGGGCGCTTTTGCCTTACGCCCCTACGATATTGCTTACAAAGTCTTAAGTTTTTTCCAGAGTAGTGCTAGTTGTAGGACAACACTATGCTCGTTTTGACGGCCAGGGGCCCCAGATAGCAAAGGTAATGCCAGGGCTTTGAATATTGACAAACATTGTTTGACCGTTAGGTGAGAAGCAGGCACCACAGAATTCACTGTCATTAAGCGCATTCCGGGCAAACTGATAGAGTTGACCGTTTGGAGTTACCCCGACTACATATTGGGTGTTCGGGCCATCTTCACAAAGAATTAGATCACCAGTAGGAGCTATGACAATGTTATCTGGTGCATCTAATATATTCGGGTCATTGGGTTCGACAAACAGTTCGATGGTGCCACCCTGTTGAGGAGTTTGACCAGGAACGTAGCGCCAGACCTGACCTGCGCCAACAACACCACCATTGGTGCAGGTAAAGTAAAATTCACCATTGCCGTACCATATCCCTTCTCCGCGCGTAAACCGGGCTGCTCCCTTACTGTAGCCTTCAACCCGCACGGTATCTGTCGGAGGATTGGGATTGTCAATGGTGACCCACTCTGCTGCCATCGGCTGACCCACAGGACTAGTTGCGGTAGGTTTATTACTGGTGTTTACCCCAGGCATACCCTGAATTTTCAGGGCTTGAAGAATACCTCCGGCTTGGAGGTTACCAGGCTGATTGGGAATAAAGCGATAAAAGAGGCTATCTCCTCTGTCTTCGGTCT
>DATNPI010000005.1:0-13262 GCA_036703325.1 Coleofasciculaceae cyanobacterium | reverse complement strand
GCAAAAAAAGGTGACTTCATTCGCAGCCGCAACAGGGAGGCACTAATAATCCGCTCAATCTCTGGTGCCAGTTTCATAAGCTTATTAAGCCTTGAAAATCCTTCATAAATTTTTGAAGTTCCGCGTTCTTTTGCACCAACTGAGCAAGGGTTCCCAATTGCCCTTTCAGCCGCATTTGACGGAACAGGTCTACGGCAAATAGTTGCACCCACTCAACAGTAGCCGCCTGACTAATCCAGGTGAAGGCATTGTAAGCCGAGGTGGTATCACTCGCTCGTACAGCCAAACCAATCGTAGTAGCGTAGCGGATTGAAGGCTCTGACGGAAAAGGAATGCGATCGCCTTGCCCACTGAAAATGCGAGCCAGATCGGGCAAGGACTGATAAACATTGACAAAAGCAGCAAACTCTGCTGTTGTCTCCAACCCCACGGCGGGAGCAATATCGAGTTGAGCTTTATGCAGAAGACTTGCCATCACCCAAGACCGGGGAGAGGGCCAAGCGGGTTGTTGGGGGTCGAGTTTGTGGAGCAAGGTGGGGCGGAAGGAGAGAAAGGCAATTATCTGCTCATGCACTCTAGCGGCGAGGGCGTAAACTTTGAAGCTGTCGAAGTCTGGCTCGACTTGCAAGTGCAAGAAGCGGTTAGCAAGTGGAGCTGGCATATCAAAAACCGTTGCCCGGTCTTCTTTGCGGTTGCCTGCTGCCCAGATATGCCAACCTTCGGGGACGACGTAGGAGCCAACGCGACGATCTAAGATTAGTTGTTGAGCCACACCCTGCATTGCGGGTGGAGCCATATTGAGTTCATCGAGAAACAAGATTCCTTTACCATCACGGGGCAGGAATTCCGGGGGATACCATTTGGAGATGCCGTCTTCGGCAACGGGTAGCCCGCGCAAGTCGGTGGGAGCTAGTTGAGAGAGGCGCACAACTACAAAATCGATTTTATGGTCTTGGGTGACTTGCGCGACGATGCTGGATTTCCCTATGCCAGGTGCACCCCAAATCATTGTGCTGATTTTCAGGTTCTTGCTGACGAGGTTATCCAGGTAAGTTTTGAGGGCAGCAGGGGTCATACGATTTTAGATTTTGGATTGAGCAAAGGCTATTTATTGGGCATTTTCAGCTTCTTGAAACTGGAGAAAGTTATCTCTAAATAGGTTTAACCTGGTTTTTGGCGACTTTCTAAATTAGCTTTGGCAGCAGCACGAACAATGCGGTTGCCATCAACAGCTATAGTATGAAGCGTATCGAGTGGGGTATTGGGATGTTGAGCGATCGCATACCGTTCTAGCCATACTGATGAGCGACAATTATCTACCAGCACTTTCTCTGGCATTTGAGGGTGCAACAGAAGGCATAGATGGCTAAAGTAAGAGGTAGTTTTTTTAGCGTAATGCTCCAGCACCACAGGTAACTCTTCAGGATTTTGAGCTAAGTACCACGCCGCCACTGCACGAATTCTCGCTTCTTCATCTATAGATGTTTTGGAATGCTTGGTAACCTTTTGGGGAACCGATGAGGAATGACAATTCTTCCCCCATTCTTCTAGGAGCTTTACAGGGATTTGGGGATTTGAGGCAATCTGTTCCATTGGGGAAACGACTGTCTGAGCCTCATTTCTCCACTCCTCCAAAAGAGTGAAACAAAAGTTGAGATTCCAGGCGACTTCCAGACGAACCCAAAGCTCATCATCCCAGGCTAACTGTTTGAGAATTCTTGCAGGAGTCTTAGGGTTTTGGGCAACTTTAGTGCGAAACTCAACATTGTTATCTTGCGCTAACTGCTCTAGAACCTTCGCCGGGGCGTTAGGATTTCCAGCGACTTTCAGACGAATTTTCCCATCATTATCGCTCGCCAACTTTTCCAGGATTTGACCTGCTGTACCAGGATTCGAGGCAACTTCCTGAAGAAGTGTATTCTTTTTACGTAAACTCTCAATAACAAAGTCACTGATTAAATCTATCTCAGCTAACTTGATGAAGTATGCTTCATCGTTTTGATCGACGGTCTTCCTATGAGAAGTCTCACTTGCTGCCTCATCACAACGTTGTATTATCTCTCCCACCCAGTTTTTATGTAGCTGCGCTATCTCTGCAACCGGGTTATATTCGCTTTGAATTAACTTTTCCAATACTGTCCTAGGTGTTTGGGGGTTCATCGCCACAGCTAAGAGTACTTCGTCGGAAACCTCAAGATGCTGCGCTAACTCTTCTAGAACCCTGCCTGGGGTGTTGGGATTTCTGGCAACGTCCCAACGAATCTCTTCATCATTATCTTTAGCTAATTGTTCCAGGATTCTCCCAGGCGTATTGGGATTCGAGGCAAGCGCCAGACGGATATCCCAATTAGTAAACATTGCTAATTTTTCCAGGATTATTCCAGAAATATTAGGATTTTTTGCTAACCTCTGGAGGAGTTTATCATTATCATCTAAACTTTCAATAACAAACTCAGGAATTAAGCCGATTTCTGCTATGTCTTCTATTCGATAAAACTCAATACTTTTAGCCGTCTTCTGAATCGCCTCCTTCACGGCTTCATCCCAGCCAGAAGTCATCTCTCCTGCCCAGTTCACATGCAACTGTGCTGCTTCTGATACCTCCCTATAAGGGCTTTGAACCAGCTTCTCTAATACCGCATTAGGCGTTTGAGCGTTGAGCGCTACGGCTAAGTGCACCTCTTGATCCCAGTTACTCGCTGCTCGCTCCAGGAAAAAGATGGGCACCCGTTCCTGCTTGAGAAGACTCACCAGAGTCATGGAGGGCATTTGGTTTACTAAATTGGGATTCTCTAGCAACAAAAGAGAGAATATTGGATTGTCTAGCAGTTGTTCGGGGAACTCACTGCCTAACTCCAGCAAAACGTCAGTTGGAGTATTGGGGTTCGCTGCCACATACTTGCAGGTGATGGCATCTTTGCTAGCACTTAGTTCTCGTAGTAAGTCGGGAGAAGTATTGGGGTTTTTGGCAACCTGTCGCGCCTCTTCGGTGCTATCTGTTGACGGTGCAATCAAGCGATCGCTATTCGTCTTCTCATTCACTGCCTCCAACTGAAGGTTCAGCAATTCAAGGAGCGTATCTTTCATAATCGGTTAATCTCATATCTTTAACGATGAGAGCTGACATCGCCAGTATCTCCACCTCAGTCGATTGCAGATATCTCTCACCCAACAGCACTTATGCAGTTTTGAGGCAGTAGAGGTTATGGCTGTTGGTTGCAACTTTGTATAGCTGTGGCCATAAAGGTTAGGACAAATCTAACGGTTGAAACAACCACGTATCAGTAATACACATAAAAGCCCTCTGCCCTCTGCCCTCTGCCCTCTGCATAAGAGCCTTTTGCTATAAATTAGCTTTGGCAGCAGCACGGACAATGCGGTTAGCATCAAGAGCTAAAGTATGATGTTGCACTCACGGATGAACCGCAATTTGGGAACGGTGCTATCATGCAGAGTCGGTAACGTGTTTCATAGGTTGAGCAACTACGATAGAGATAGCTGCCTATGCCTAACCAATTGCAATGTGGAGGTGTATTATGGCAATCTTGCGGCTCGAAGACGGTACAACGTACACCCAATTAGATGATATTGCGCGGGAACTAGCTCCTCTGCATATTCAGCTAAATCGCTGGCCAGTAGGAGACAATCCAGAAGTTCATCGCTTGTTGGCGAAAGATGCGCTGAACGATGAGGAGAAAGCGCAGGTACTCCAAGCGCTTGATGGCTACTTTGAACAACTCAAGCAAACCGCTGGCTATCAGTCCCGTGACTTAATCGTGCTGCATCCAGAGATACCAAATCTCAATGCCCTTTTGTCTAAATTTGACCCCTGTCACTACCATACTGACCCAGAAGTGCGCTATATCGTTGGCGGTGATGGCATCTTTGGCTTTGTGCGTCCTGATGGCACCCAGGTGGAGTTGACAGTGCAGGCAGAGGACTATATCAACGTACCAGCAAACACCGAACATTGGTTTTATCTAACCCCGTCGCAGCGGATTAAAGCGGTGCGCTATTTCACCACGACGGAAGGCTGGGTACCTGAGTACACGCAAACAGAAAAGCGCTTGCGTCCAGCAGCAATTGTCTAATAGAACTCTTAAGAAACACATTCTGAAACCCTTATAGCTAGAGGCATACAGAAAATCGTGTTTCTTCTATCCGTTGCGGATGCAATCGCGTCCGTTAGAGGCTGACATCTTGCACCATTCTCATTAAACTGTCGGTGAAGGTTTGTAGGGGCGGGTTTTCCCTTCAATGTGGCTACCAATAGACAATTCTTGTAAACCCGCCCCAACCGATGTATTGCTCGATAGGTGAGGGCGGGTTTACATCTCTTTGCTGTTGAGTATGTGGGCTTGAGGTGAAACCCGCCCCTACAGCAGGCTTGAAAATGGTGCAAGATCTCAGATAGAACGGATGGAAAGTGAGCTATTAAATGGTTCATAAGTACGGTTCTCTCCCTCAAGAGATTCCACCTTTAGCAAAAGCCATAGCCGCTAAGTTTGGCGCTTTGCCTCAGGTAGTGGCTGTGGCTTTAGCCGGTTCCCAAACAAGTGGAGTTTTCGATGAGGCATCGGATTATGATTTCTGCGTGTATGTTCAGGACGATATTCCTCTAGAAAATCGAAGGGCGATCGCTCAAGAATTCGCTGAACATCTAGAAATCAACAACCAATTTTGGGAACCGGGTGACGAGTGGATAGACGCTAGTTCTAGCTGTGGTGTCGATGTAATGTATCGCACACCCCAGTGGATTGAAGAACAGCTTGATCGTGTGCTGGTAAGACATCAAGCCTCCGTGGGCTACTCAACTTGCTTTTGGTGGAATGTCTTGACTTCCGCCCCTTTATATGATGAAGAAGCTTGGTTCAAACAGCTACAAGAAAAGGCGAACCAGCCCTATCCTGAAGCCTTAAAGAAAGCAATCATTGCCAAAAATTACCCAATTCTGCGGCGGAATATCTCTTCTTACACTCACCAGCTGCAAAAAGCAATGACGCGTGATGATTCGGTAAGTATTATTCATCGGAGTGCTGCCCTTTTGGCAAGTTATTTTGACATCATTTTTGCTGTCAATTCTGTGCCTCATCCCGGTGAAAAACGTCTGGTAGCACAGGTAAAGAAACTATGCTCTAAGATACCAACTGGTATGGAAGAGTATATTCCTAGCGTTAATGCTTCAATGGCATCGCCTTCAAGTAATCAAAGTCTTCTTCATAACCTCAATGCGCTACTTGATGGTTTAGATGAATTACTGATAGTCGAAGGGTTAATAAGCTCTAACCCACATTCCGCACTAGTCAAGCGTCACACCACGTAATTTTAGGAAGTAGCCTTCAACTATTTCTGCTACGTTTAGCTAAACTTGTGACAACAGCAACTAACTCGGCTGGCTCTACGGGTTTGGACACATGGCTTTGGAAGCCTGCGGCGATCGCCTGTTGATAGTTAATTTCTCCAGCATAGGCAGTGAGAGCGATCGCTCGAATCTGTCCTCCCTGCTCTGGCGGTAGGGTTCTCACCTCTCGCATCAGCATATATCCATCCACGTCCGGCATTCCAATATCGCTCAACAGCACGTCGGGTACAGATTGAGTTAAAGCGGTGATGGCTTCACCGGCTGAACTGACGGCTCTCACTTGCGCTCCATACTGTTCCAGCAGAAAGGTAACAAACTCCCGTGTATCTGCTTCATCATCGACCACTAAAATCTCTATGCCCTTCAAGTCCAAGAGTGGCTCAGACTGATTACTGTCTTGATCGGTCTGGGGTCTACACAGCAGGAGCGGGAGTCTAACGGTAAAGGTTGCTCCTTGACCTTCACCTGGACTATCTGCCTGAACGGTTCCCCCATGAAGTTCGACTAAGTGACGAACAATCGCCAATCCTAACCCCAGTCCTCCAAACGTTCGGGTGGTGGTGGAATCCGCTTGGCGGAAGTAGTCAAACACATAGGGGAGAAAATCAGGAGGAATTCCCCTGCCTGTATCGCTGACGATGATTTGGGCTTGAGAACCAATGCGCTCTAGTCGGATGTCTACCCGCCCTCCTTGGGGTGTGAACTTGATCGCGTTGGAGAGCAGGTTCCAAACGACTTGCTGTAAGCGGCTGGCATCACCCGAAACTTGCCCCACCTCTGATTCCAGCTTTGTATGCAACTGAATTGATTTGGCTTGGGCCGCCAGACGTACCGTTTCCATTGCCGCCTGAATGGTGGATGTCAGAGCCACTGGAGCAACATTTAGGCTGAGTTTGCCTCGCAGAATCCGGGAGACATCCAGTAAATCCTCAATCAGTTCAGCCTGTAATTTGGCATTGCGTTCGATGGTTGCCAAGGCTTGAGTTGTCCTGGCGGCATCAAACTTTTTGGTTTGGAGTAATCTTGACCAGCCCAGAATTGGGTTGAGGGGGGATCGCAGTTCATGGGAGAGGACGGCTAAAAATTCATCTTTAATCCGATTGGCGGCTTCCGCTGCACTTCGTGCCGCTTCGCTATCAGCACGGGCTGCCTGTTCCCGTTTCAGCAGTTGCTCCCGTTCTTGTTCGGCTTGCTTGCGTTCGGTAATATCAATGAAGGCTCCTATGGCTCCTCGAATGTTACCTAACTCGTTTCGGAGTGGAACAGCTCTGCCATAGATATATCGAACTGTTCCATCCTCAAAAACAAACTCCATCTCATCTAAAATCTCCTGCCCAGTCTTTATTGCTTTCTGCATGGGTAAATCTTGTAGCGGAACCTCTTGTCCGTTTCTGTGTTGCTTAAACCGGAATGGGTAGGAACCATTTGCAGGCGTTGCTGTTGTGACTGAACCTGGCTTCATCCGCATCAATTCATAAGCCGTTTGATTAGCAGTCATATGATGGCAGTTGGGATCGTGAGCAATCCAAAGCGCTGCCGGATTAATTTCCATCAGCCTTTCGAGCTCTTCAGCTCTAGCTCTAGCGATCGCTTCACTCTCTTGCAAGGCTCGTTCGGCTTGCTTGCGATCGCTGATATCCCGAAAATAAATAGAAATCCCGTCAGGAGAAGGATAAACGTGGGCTTCAAACCAGATTCCTAAGGTTGGATTAAATTCTTCAAAGACGATCGAAACCTGCTCATTGAGGGCACGCTGAAGATTGTGATAAGACAGAGAGCCTACCCTTTCTGGAAATACCTCTTCCCACACCTGCTTGCCCAACAGTTCCTCACGGGTTTTGCGTAAGAGCGAGCTTGCTTGAGCATTGACATAGGTGTACCGCCACTGGCGATCAAATGTTACAAAGGCATCGGTAATACTCTCCAGAATGTTGCTGATTTGGCTACGGGCTGCCTCCGCTTCCACCCGTAACGCCTGCTCATAACGGGCGACTTCTTGCCGCATCTGAGCTAGCTTCAGGGTTGCCTCGACACGAGCCAAGAGTTCACGCGCAGAGAAGGGCTTGATCAGATAATCATCGGCTCCAGCTTCCAAACCTTCAATGCGGGACTCTTCCCCAGCACGGGCAGATAGCAGGATGATGGGAGTTTCTCTGGTGCTAGAGTCAGCGCGTAGCTCTCGCAATAGAGCCAAGCCATCCAGCCCTGGCATCATCACATCAGTCAAGACTAGATCTGGAGAGCGATCGCGAATTCTAGCTAAGGCGGCGAGTCCATCTCCCACCGTTTCCACTTCATAGCCTTGACCGACCAACAACCGCTTCACGTAGTCACGCATGTCCGCGTTATCGTCAGCCAGGAGAATATGAACTGAAGAGGGGTTAGGGGTTAGGGGCTGGAGCCTAGTAGGCAACTCCTCCCTAGTCCCTAGTCTCTCATCCCTAACCCCTTCTTCTGGTAGCCAGCGCAGCGCTTCTTCCACATAGGTCGCTGCACCCATTGCGGTTGATTCAAGGTTTCGGGTAGCACTGATGCGCTCACTTGGCAGATGGTCATGTCCAGTCGGAATCGACACCAAGAAGGTAGTGCCCTGGTTCACCACACTACTGACCTGAATCGTGCCACCATGCAGTTTGACTAATTCCTGTACTAAGGACAAACCAATGCCTGACCCTTCATAAGTTCGTCCCCTTGCCCCTTCCACCCGATGGAATCGCTCAAACAAATGCGGCATCTCTTCGGCTGGAATCCCGGTGCCCGTGTCTCGTACTTCTAACTCAACGTGGTCATCCGCCCAACGTAGGACAACGGCAATTTCTCCCTCCCACGTGAACTTAAACGCATTGGAAAGTAGGTTGAGAACAATCTTTTCCCACATCTCCCGGTCTACGTAGACCGATTCAGGAAGTGGGGAACACTCCACACAAAGGCGCATTCCAGCTCGTTCGATTGCGGAGCGAAACATCCCTGCTAGGTCAGCAGTGAGCATCGCCAAGTCTGTCGCCTCATACACGGCTTGGACTCGCCCTGCCTCAATACGGGAGAAATCCAACAACGTATTCACCAGCTTTAGCAAGCGCAGGGAGTTGCGGTGAGCGGTTTCGAGTTGAGAGCGATCGCTAGGGCTAGGGCCGGCTGGATTGGCAAGCATCTCTTCCAGAGGGCCCAACATTAGGGTGAGCGGGGTACGAAACTCATGGCTGATGTTGCTAAAGAAGATCGTCTTCGCTTGATCGAGTTCAGCCAACGCTTCTGCCCGTTTGCGTTCTTCCTCGTAGGCTTGGGCATTGGCGATACTTGCTGCGATCTGAGCTGCAACCAGATCGATGAATCCGCTATAGTTATCGTCGAAGAGCCTGAACGGATTCAAACCGACAACCAGGATGCCAGCTTTTCCCGTTTGCCCGGATGGTGCGATCGGCACAATTACCGCCTGATGTGGTGGTCGCTGCCAAGCACCCATTGGTAGGCTACCAAACAACGCTTCCAAATCGGCAACTAGGCATGGCTTGTGCGTCTCGATTGCTTCTGCAAAAGGCCATGCCGAATCTGAGTCGAGGGCGATCGTTTCAGGGACTGCCGCGTGGTTTCGCTCGATGCCAGATGTCCCAGCCAGATAAACGCACTCCTGACCCGGATCGACCAGATAAATCATCGCAAAGGGTAGGTCATAGGGATTGGTTGCCAGACACTTCGCACTCCGCGTACAGGCGTCATCGAATGTCCGTGCGTCTGCTGTCTTAGCTGCCAGTTCCCGCAATAGTGCCAACTGACGCTCGCCGATGATGCGTTGCGTGTCATCTGTGTTGGCGCAAATGATACCGCCTATGTCGCCTTGGTCGTTAGGAACCGGGCTGTATGAGAACGTGTAATAGGTTTCTTCCGGATAGCCGTTGCGCTCCATAATCAGCAGCAGCGCTTCGTCGTAGGTGCCTTCATTCTTGAGCATCGCTGATTCTGCCCGAGGTCCGACCTGATCCCAAATCTCCTGCCACACATCAGAAGCTGGCTGTCCGAGTGCTTTCGGATGTTTGCCGCCGACAATGGACTTATAGGCGTCGTTGTAAAGGTTAATCAGTTCCTCACCCCACCAGACAAACATGGGTTGGCGGGAGGTTAGCATAATCCGCACGGTTGTCTTCAGGCTCTGTGGCCACTGCTCTACCGAACCTAGAGGGGTAGCCGACCAGTCGAGCGATCGCATCAGCGCACCCGTCTCCCCTCCCCCAGCGAAGATCTCTTCAAGTGCAGTTGCCGCCCCTTGCTGAGTCACAATCTATGCTCCTCCTGGAGGGAAATATTTGCTCAGAAGGCTATTGGCAAGTTCTCGCGAGGGGACACAAGGAGAACGCAAGAGTGATAGCGAAGCGCTGCTGCGTTTGCGTTCGCCCTCTGCGTTGCCGTAGCGTCGTATAGTGCGTAAGCAGCAAAGCGCAGATCGCAGCATCCCTTCAATCTTTTCCATCGCCACAGGGGAAGGCGTTCCCCGATTATTTTCCCAGTGGTTAACGGTGGGAAACGTGACTCCTAACTTGGCAGCGAACTTCTCCCGAGTCAGTTCCAAATGCTGTCGCCGTTCTCGAATTGAGTTATCGATTTCTAGTTGTCGTCCCGCCACAAATATTATTTTTGCGTCACTCTATCTTCCTACAGGTAGATAGAATAGGCGATTTTTTTTTAAACTTGATAGTTCGAAAGAAGGATCTTTAGCAGGATGAGCCAATATTATGTGTCATGAGGGAAAGCCCCCGCCAAATCTGCGATTTTGGTGGGGGAGGATGTCACTATGTCTAAACTCCAGTCTTTTCTAAAGTTGTCGGAAACTCTCCAACTCAATACTCTGACATAACTGGAGGGTGCGACCATTGAAGCGTTTCGTGGTCTTCATCAAAACTGAACAATTTTAGATGATCGGGATTAGCCACTAGCTCTTTCGCCACTAAGAACCCGGCAATTGTCCAGGTTTGATATTTCCGTGCTTGTTTCCCAATCAGTCGGCCATTTTTTCCGTCGTAGTATTCTGGCCATTGATCCTGACACAAGCGCTTTTCAGCAAGTGCGATCGCTCTTTGCGCAATCTCCGTTCTTCCTGTTTTCACAGCAGCTGCTACCAACATCCAGAGAAGGACTGGCCAATTGCCGCCATTATGGTAAGACCAGGGTACATTTTTGGGGTCGCAGCCAGTCAGAATCTTCCATTCCAGACCTTCCACAGCCGGAAAACAGATTTTCATCGGCATATTTCCCACCAGATCATCCCATCGCTGTTCGATGAGATCCATAATCCCTTGGGACTCTTGAATACTGGCAAGAGAACAAATGATTGCCATCAAGTTTCCCACCGTAAAGAAGCGAAAATCCATCTGCGCCGGCCCGAGATTACCTGCTAGATAACCTCCTGTTTCTGGCATCCATTCAGTCAACCAGTAGGGAATGGAATCTGGATAAATATTGAACTTATTGATTGCTGCTTCGCCAAACTCTTCGCCCCGATAGCGATAGATTTCATTCAAACGCTTAACATCCAGCCAATAATACTGCCGAATATGGTAATTGAGAGTACTTAAGCGCTGGTTGACAACCATAGTGTAGATCTCACCTTGACGACTAGGCGCAAGTAGCTCGCGTGCCGACCTCAAGGCGGCATAAAATAAGGCTTGGATTTCCAAAGGATGCCCATAAACCCCCATCCGACGGTCAATCATAAAAGCACCGTCTGGCACTAACATGGTGGGGAACATATCAAACCGATCTGCCAAGCAAAGCTTGAGAATGAAGACAATCCCCTTCTGAAATTCCGGTTGATGGGCTAGCTCAAGATCTCCAGTTGCTTTCACATAAGTCCGCAACAGGATAAGCCACCAGAGGCTGGAATCAACGGGGGTAACTCTAGCGATCGCATGTTCCCCAAAATCAGCCGTCAAATATTGTTCGCCATAGCTCGATGCCACCTTGAAGCTAGCTGGCATCAAACCCTGACCAGCATTAAAACAATCCATTTGCTTAGGTTCATTCTGTAGAGCTAACGTCTCTACAAGGAAATTGCGGAGAATTTCCGTTTTACCATTGATCACATAGATCAGCGCTGAAGAAACAAAATCGCGGACAAAGCATTGGTTATAATTAAGCGCTTCTACATCTGGATCGCGAGCCGCGACTGTCCCAACGGGGCGTCCCCCATAGTAAATAACAGAATCTTCAAGTGCTTTCCAAGCTTCTGCTACTATATCGCCTTGTATTATCATTGATTCCTCAGCATCCTCTTTCTTCACAGACACGCTTCATTGTTGTTTTTCGAATGGCTCCTTGATACCAACGTTTCGGGCAGCCACTATATATCGGAAGATGTACTCCGCTACTTCCAAGTAGTTGTGAGCACCTTCCGGGGAAGAAGCCCAAACTGTGACACCGTGGTTCCGGATGAGCAAGACACTCACCGACGGCGGTGCTGCCTTAAAGCGCTCATAAATATCACTAGCAATCCTCGTCACCTCTAGATGGTTGGTAAACACCGAGATTGCCACTTTGGGGTTTTCTTCCCACACTCCTAGCCCCTTGAGCATTTCTAAGGGCGGCAAAGGCAGAAAATCCCCATCGGCAAAGTGAGAAACTAGATTAGCCTCGATGGAGTGAACGTGATAGCAAGCTTGGGCATCGGGGAACAGCGAGTAGATTGCCTGATGAATACTGGTCTCAGCTGAAGGGCGGGCGTCAGGTGATGGCTGCTCCAACACCGTGCCATTCGGCGCGATGCGGATAAAGTCATCGATATTTAGCTGCCCTTTGTTGCGTCCACTGGCAGTAATCCAAAAGCTGCCATCGGGCATCTGAGCAGAGAGATTGCCAGCTGTTCCCACCATCCAGCCCAACTGGTAAAACTGACCAGCGGCTGCAATTAGGGTTGGTCTGGGATCGGTATACATTCTAACCTCAAAAATTTACGTGGTAGGGTTTTGTCGTTGGGACTTACGCACTCTTCACAGAAAATTAGGCAGTTGAAAGCCCTGCTTTAAAAAGCAGGGATGAAAACGACTAGTCGATTCAAATCACCGTCTACTAGCTTGCTTCATCGCAAAATGTGTTGCATTATTGCGTGCCTTGGTTGCCCCAAGTAGACGACTCCTTAGCGTTACTTCCGGGTTGCCCACCCGTAAATTTTCCCTTAAGCAAAATATTGATAGCCGCATTTTCGTCCCCCTGCTTAAGGTACCAACTCGCTGACTAATGACTAATGACTACCAGCCAAGGGGTATAAACGTTGGAGTAATTTTTATACGACTCCTAAGCATTTTGCCACTGCTGTGACAGCTTTTCGCGTACATCAAAGAAGTCATTCCAGGGGATGTAAGGCTTGTTGTGCTCGTCAAGGTATTGGCTGAGGCGATCGCGCGCAAAGACGACAGGGGCTTGAAGTGCCATATTTAAGTCTGTCACTGAATCCCCAATCGCTATCTGCTCCTCGGCGGGGTGTTGTGCCATTACCTGTACCTTAGAGACGAGTTCCGTATCCCCCTCCAATTCAGAGCATACCCGCAGAAGCTCGCCCGTCGTATCCACCTCAACCGCATAAATTGCCGCCACTCGTTCTAGTAAAGGCACTGTCCCCTGACTCACGTGACTTAGCACCGTTTCCACCATGCCGCGCAAACCACCGGAAACGATAACAAAGGGGACATGCTCAGCATCCAAAAAGTCTAGCAACTCTTCTAATCCCGGACGGATTTGCTTGGGCTTTGCGTATTCGATGATTTCGGGATAACGCGCTGAGGGAATCGACTCCAATAGCTGCCGCACTCCTTCCCGAAGGGTCAGCCGCCTAGCGTACATTTCGGGCATCAGTTGTTCAGACAACTGGGGTGTAAATTCCTTGAGCATTCCCACAAAAGTTTCTTCTGCTGTG
>DATNPI010000756.1:0-9710 GCA_036703325.1 Coleofasciculaceae cyanobacterium | reverse complement strand
GGCGGGTACGCAGGGGTCTCCCCAAGTAGAGCAACTGGCGTGGATTTAGGGGGCATTCCAGGATTTATGCAAGAGGTCTATTGTCCACTGAAGCAAAAAAGGGGTGTACAAGGCGGATTTGTTATCCTATGCAATGCCAGATGTGGAACGCTTTAGCCTCCTAGAGGTTTGCGAGGAACCTGCAAGCTATCCCGCCCAAAGGCTTCGAATCTTCTAAACTCGCAAGGCGGTGAATTTTTACTGTGATCGCAGGTGTAGGTTGCCAGGAGTGCGGCCTGTTGGTTGAAGACCCTAACGTCGTACTTATAGTCTCTAGCCACTGTGCCAAACTGATTGACAAAGCGATATCGCCCTATATAGTCGAGGAGCGTCCAGAGTTGACGGTTAACCACTAGATCCACCCGCTGCTTGTCTTGGTAGGCAATCCAGTTGACGATAAACTTGCTACCAAACTCCTTATCCTCATCAAACTGTTGTTTTACCCACCAGAGGCTAGGCGTTGCTAGCTCTATCGGAGAGATGCTATTAGCCGTTACTATGTTGCGTTGTGCTGATGATGTATCCGGCTGTAGTAGTTTTATCTCTAGCGGTTCCAAAGATGGAGCTGGTGCCAATGGCTGTTGTGCTGATGCCAACTGAGGCATCAATATGGTAAGGCTACTCAAGAGCAGCGACACGGGAATCCACTGACTCAATCTTGATGTAAAGCTCATATCCATGACCTGAATAGCTACAGCACTTATTCCTTCGTTAGGAATTTGGCGATCGTTACCTTCAGTTTATGACTTCAGAACTGCCCAAGGGTTCCCTTTTAGGGCTTTTTGATTCTCCACAAACCCCGTAGGGGACTTAAGTCCCCTGCTAACAGATAAAGTCCATTAAAGTGGACTAAACATTTCCAACCCGTTATTTCACCTCACGGTGCTGGTACTGTCCACCAAGCAAGGGCATAGGATTGGGACGTCTCATTTACCTGTTTACGATACTGAACGCGGATTTTGTAGCGACCCGTAGCGGGAACTTGGCAGAAAATATGTTGTACACTGTCAACCTCACTGATGGACGAGCAAGCACTTTTCCCAGTGTTGTTCTCGTCGGCACTCATGAGGTAGAGATCGAGGTTATTCAAGCCGCGATCGCGAAAACTCTCTCCAATATCAAACGCACTGTTTTTATTTGTATCTTCCAGCTCAACCAGACGATCCCAGGCAAGCGTCAGAGAAACAAAACTCTTTTCCTTCAAAGGCTTTTCCAACACATAGTCCTTAAAGGATGACACCTCCACCGACCGATAATCCCAACCCACAGGCGGTACTGCACTCGTCATTGGCTTCCATTGACCAGGGCTGAATTGTTGGTAAGCTCGGAAGGCATTGAGCTGTCCTGTACCCATCTGGAAGTCTAAAGGAATTTTTGGGTCTTTGTAGGCGTCAGAGTCTAACCAAGTGCTGTTATCTTTTCCCAAAATGGTGCGACTCATTCCCAAGAGCGAACCGTCACCTTTATCTTTGATTTTGTCAGCTGAGTTGAGTAACACCGCTTTCATCACTTCGTGGCGTCGGGAATCTGTACTCCAGTTAGGCGACTTGGACTTAAGTTTGCCATCACCAAATTCTTGAAGCAGCGCTACAGAGGCTGTGACATGAGGAGCAGCAAAACTAGTGCCACTAACGCTCTGCACTTCACCTTTCAGGTCGTACATAGCGATCTTGCTACCAGGAGCGACGAGATTAATCGAACGGCGATCGCCAACATTAATCTCTTGTTCAATTATCCGTTTGCCAATCCCAATCGGCGCAGCACTCAAGTTGGGAAAGTCCACCTTGGTAAAAACACCTTGCCGCTGGGTAGTGTAGGCTATATTGACGCCATTGTAGTTATCCGTAGGGATGGGAATGCCACCGTCACCTTGGTTACCAGCAATCACGTAGAAGACATCGTGAACCCGTGCTGACCAATCAATACATTGTGTCAGTAGAGCGTTGCCATCAAGAGTTGCATCGGGTCTGGGGTCTCGCTGGAGGGGTTCGCCAAAACTAAAGTTAATTGCCCGGACATCTCCCCCGTTTTGCTGGGCGGTATTCTGGGTAGATAGGCACTCTTCTGGTTGTCCGCCCTTTAACGGTGAGCCAACGGCTGTGGAATAGAGTCGTGCCTCTGGTGCCACACCCGGCAAAGCTTTGTCTTTACTCACCATGACACCTGCAACCATTGCTGCATGAGCATCAACATCAGTATTGGATTTGGCTGGTCCGTCGCGATAGAACACCCGCTCTAGAGCAGTCGCAGGATTCCAAGAAACAGATTTGTCAAAACCAAATACTCCTGGTCTACCAATTTCCACCTGACCGATCGCAATTTTACGACCGAGCAAGTTGTAAGGGGAGCCATGTAACTTGCGAGCGTCGATTCCCGTATCTCCTATAGAAGCTGGTGAAGCCAGCACTGGGGTTATGAGGCAGGAGGCACTCAAACCTCCAAAGATCCATACCAATCTCTTAACAATCTGCCGGTGAGCCAAGGAAGGTTCTCCTAAGTAGTAGTCAGTTACTAGTGATTAGGTAGCCGGTTTGAGGAAATACAGATCGCTCCGCTAACCCAGAATGATGGGATTGCTAAAGATTTTGTTAAGATAAAGACAAAATGAGGACGCAGGAGAGTATCGCCAGTCATGACCCAAACGCTATCTCAGAAACCCATCGTTATTGCCCCTTCTATCCTATCAGCGGATTTTAGCCGACTGGGAGAAGAAATTCAGGCGGTGGATGCCGCTGGTGCTGACTGGATTCACGTTGATGTGATGGATGGTCGGTTTGTCCCCAACATCACAATTGGTCCTCTGATTGTTGAAGCAATTCGTCCTATCACCAAAAAACCCCTGGATGTCCACCTGATGATTGTGGAACCAGAAAAGTATGTGGAAGACTTTGCCAAGGCAGGAGCCGATATTATCTCGGTTCATGCTGAACACAACGCTTCACCTCATCTGCACCGCACCCTTTGTCAGATTAGAGAATTAGGCAAGCAAGCCGGTGTGGTGCTTAACCCCTCGACACCCTTAGAGTTGATTGACTATGTGTTAGAAGTCTGCGATTTGGTGCTGATTATGAGCGTCAATCCTGGCTTTGGCGGTCAAAGCTTTATCCCAACCGTGCTACCAAAAATCCGCAAGCTGCGTCAGATGTGTGATGAGCGTGGACTCGATCCTTGGATCGAAGTAGATGGCGGACTTAAGGGGAACAACACCTGGCAAGTTTTAGAAGCAGGAGCGAATGCAGTTGTGGCTGGTTCAGCTGTATTCAAGGCAAAAGATTACGCAGAAGCAATTGAGGGGATTCGCAACAGCAAGCGTCCTGAACCTGAGTTAGCTAGGGTTTAATGCGGTCACATCAAGTCTGCTCGCATTGTTGCATAGCAGTCCTAAATGATTCGTGAAGGCTAGAACCCCGACTTCTTGGAGAAGTCGGGGTTTTGAACATCTTAAAATACGTTACGACTTCTTGCCAAACTTCGCTTTGAGATCGTTAAGTGTGGGCGGTTTTTGCTCCCCACGGTTGCTAGGCTTTTGACTGCTGCGATCGCGATTTGCCGGCTCTGGCGATCGCATTGATAGGCTAATCCGCTTCAATTTCTCGTTGACTTCCATCACCCGCACCTTCACAACCTGTCCCACTTTGACGACTTTCTTGGGATCGTCAATAAAACGGTCGGCTAGTTGCGAGATGTGTACCAGTCCATCCTGATGCACTCCGATGTCAACGAACGCCCCAAAGTTGGCGACATTGGTCACGATGCCTTCCAGTTCCATGCCAACGGCAAGGTCTTTTATTTCCTTGACCCCTTCTTTGAAGGTGGCATACTTGAACTCAGCGCGTGGGTCTCTTCCAGGCTTTTCGAGTTCGCTGATAATATCGCGTAGCGTTGGTAAGCCGACGGTATCGGTAACGTATTTCTTCAAATCTATTGACTTGAGTTGCTGTGCTGCCTTAGGTATCTGCTCTAAGGGCATAGCTAAATCTTTGGCGATCGCTTCCACCACAAAATAACTCTCAGGATGCACCGCCGTATTATCCAACGGATTATTGCCACTGCGAATCCTCAAGAAACCAGCCGCCTGTTCAAATGCTTTTGGCCCTAGTTTCGGCACCTTGAGAAGATTCCGGCGATTTTTGAACGCACCATGCTCGTTGCGATAGGTGACGATGTTTTTGGCAATAGTTGGTGTCATGCCAGAGACAAACGTCAGGAGTTCCTTCGATGCCATGTTCAAATCCACGCCGACATAGTTCACACAGCTTTCTACAGTTTCATCCAGCTTCTTCTTGAGCAACTTCTGATCGACATCGTGCTGGTACTGTCCCACACCAATCGACTTCGGGTCAATTTTGACCAACTCAGCCAGTGGATCTTGCAACCGCCGTCCAATACTAATCGCTCCCCGTACTGTCACATCTTGATCGGGAAACTCCTCGCGTGCCACGTCGCTTGCCGAATAGATCGATGCACCCGACTCGTTCACCATCACTTTAATCGGCTTGCGCGACAGCGTCTGTAGAACTTCTGAGACGAACTCGTCCGTCTCGCGGGAAGCTGTGCCGTTACCAATGGCGATTAACTCAATGTTGTACTTCTCAATCAGTTTGGCGATAGTCCTAGCAGCTTCTTGGCGCTGTGCCGCCGCTTGGTGTGGGAAAACGGTCTGATATTCCAGGAATTTTCCCGTCTCATCGAGGACACAAACCTTGCAACCAGTCCGAAATCCTGGGTCAATAGCTAGTGTTGGTTTCATTCCCGCAGGAGCAGACAGTAGCAGTTCACGCAGATTCGTTTCAAACGTCTTAATCGACTCGATATCGGCATAAGCTTTCCTATCGGAGCGAATTTCGGTGATTAGCGAGGCTTTCATCAGACGGTTGAACCCATCCTTGAGCATTCCCCGATAAAAGTCGCGCACGGCTCGAACTTTGGTCTGTAGTTCCTCCGACTCCAAGTAGGACATCACTGCTTCTTCATCAAAGGAGAGTTCAAGGTTCAATACTCCCTCATCCTCACCTCGGAGTAGGGCCAGCATATTGTGGGGCGCAATATCTTTAACCTTGGCCTGGAACTTCCGGTACATTTCATACTTGGTGCTACCTTCGGGATAATCGTCTTTAATCCGCGAGACGAACCCCCCTTCTTGCATCAGGTACTCTCGCAGGTACGCACGCAACTTGGCTTTCTCAGATACTTCTTCGGCTAGGATGTCAGAGGCTCCTTTGAGCGCATCCTCTACAGTTTTGACGGCCTTCTCTTCGGAAATATATTTTGCCGCCTCTTCCTCCAGGGATGCAGGCTTGGCACTGGGACTATTGAGCGACTTGATAAACTCTGCTAGAGGTTCTAAGCCTTTTTCCCTAGCAATGGTTGCTCGTGTACGTCGCTTTGGCCTGAAGGGTAGGTAAAGGTCTTCAAGTTCGGTTTTCTGTAAGCAGGCTTCGATTTTGGATTTCAGTTCATCGGTGAGTTTACCTTGAGAAGCGATCGCATCCAGAATCACCGCCTTTCTTTGTTCTAACTCAGTTAGATAGGTAAATCGCTCAGAGAGGTCGCGAAGCTGGACTTCGTCAAGGGAGCCAGTACGCTCTTTACGGTAACGAGCAATGAAGGGAATGGTTGCTCCCTCGGCAAAAAGTTCCAGCGCGTTTTGAACTTGGGAAGGACTGAGAGAAAGCTCTTTTGCCAGTAATTGAGGGATATTCAGCATCGGGTGTGTGTTGATCTACCTATTACAGGATAAGCACAGGACTTATCCATTGCCTCTTTGTAGAGTAGCAACTAATATCTAGCACCATTTTCAGTAACTAGCAAAATCAATCGTGGACTCTAAAACCCATGTCCTATCAGCATTTAGTCCTAGGCAAGAGGACTTTAGTTATTAGTCAGGAATTTGGAGAATGGCAAAGTCTGGTTCAGGTTCGCTGTTGGATGGCAGAACAATTGGGTCTTGGCATTGCAGCTTTGCTCGACCTACTAACAATCCTGCTAGTTCTTCCAGTAAGTCTCTGCAACAATTTGTATGAGCTGTGCCTTTGGCTGCAAGCTGCATGATTTCTCCACGGATTAATTCAACCCGGTCATTTTCCGTAAGAAATCCTAAGTCTGCTAGACGGTGGTATTCGTCAATAGTGAAGCGTTTTGCTGTCGTAAAAGTCATAGTAGTCAGTTAGTGCAGCCAGCTTGCTTGAATCATAACGCTTCCAACGCTCAATCTCGACTTTTGACTTTTGGGCACTAGCCACCATTTTTTACGCTCTCGAAAATTTATTTCTCACCCCCTTGACTCTCCAGCGAACTGGAGCATTCAAGATAGTCTTAGTTCCAAAAGACAGCTTCTTTTTGCCCTGAAGCCTGTGACACCTCAATACAAAAACCGAATTTATCGGAATTTGCAATTGAGCGCTCTGAAACGGCAATAAAAGCAGCAATTCTTCTGTAAAGACTTGTCACGAATGCAGCGGCTGAATACACCGTTGCTGAGTCATTCGATATCTTAAAAAGCGAGGTTAATAATGGATAAAGCAACGCTCAAACTACAAGGCATGAGTTGTGCCTCTTGTGCCAATGGCATTGAAGAAGCCATTCGCTCGGTTCCAGGAGTAAGTGAATGCAGCGTTAACTTCGGTGCCGAACAAGCAACTGTTACTTATGACCCTAAAGGAACTGACCTAGAAGCAATTCAGGATGCCGTTGATGCTGCCGGATACTCCGCCCATCCGATTCAGGAGCAAGACCTGTTTGCCGAGGAAGATGATGCTGAACGTAGGGCGCGACTAGCCCAATTGCGAGACTTGAAACAGAAAGTCTGGGTGGGTGGCATCTTGAGTACAATTCTGGTGATTGGTTCGCTGCCAATGATGACGGGGTTACACCTTCCCTTCATTCCCCTGTGGCTGCATAACTTCTGGCTTCAGGCAGTGCTGACTGCACCGATTCAATTTTGGTGTGGCAAATCCTTTTACATAAACAGTTGGAAAGCCCTAAAGCGTCATGCTGCCACGATGGATACCTTGATTGTCCTCGGCACCAGTGCGGCGTATTTCTATTCGATATTCATCACACTTGTCCCTGGATTTCTTACGGCTGTTGGCTTAACACCTCATGTTTACTATGAAGCCTCAGCAGTTGTCATCACGCTAGTTCTGTTAGGACGGCTATTTGAGAGCCGCGCTAAGGGACAAACTTCGGAAGCCATGCGCAAACTCATGGGATTGCAGGCGAAAACTGCTCGTGTCATCCGCAACGGTAGGGAAATAGATGTCCCAATCTCTGAAGTCTTGGTCGGAGATGTAATTTTGGTGCGTCCTGGTGAGAAAATCCCTGTTGATGGAGAGATTATTGATGGCTCTTCGACAATCGATGAAGCAATGGTGACGGGAGAAAGTGTGCCTGTCAAAAAACAACCGGGTGATGAAGTCATTGGAGCAACCATCAACAAAACCGGAAGCTTCAAGTTTCGGGCAGCGCGAGTGGGTAAGGACACCTTCCTGGCTCAAATTGTGAAACTTGTGCAGCAGGCGCAGGGTTCCAAAGCTCCGATTCAGCGATTGGCAGATCAGGTGACAGGTTGGTTTGTGCCGACGATCATAGCGATTGCGATCGCCACCTTCATCATCTGGTTCAATATCATGGGCAACCTAAATCTGGCACTAATCACAATGGTTGAGGTGCTAGTCATTGCCTGTCCCTGCGCGTTAGGATTAGCGACTCCTACCTCCATCATGGTAGGTACTGGAAAAGGCGCAGAAAATGGCATTTTGATTAAAGGTGCAGAAAGCTTAGAACTAGCGCACAAACTCCAAACAATTGTCCTCGACAAAACAGGGACAATAACTCAAGGAAAGCCCACTGTTACAGACTTTGTAACAGTTAATGGTACGGCGAATGGCAACGAGCTAAAACTTCTGCGTTTAGCCGCATCTGTAGAACACAACTCAGAGCATCCTCTCGCAGAAGCGGTGGTGCAATATGCCCAGTCTCAAGAAGTAGAATTAGCAGAAGCACGAGACTTTGAAGCAATCGCCGGCAGTGGCGTTCAAGGGTATGTATCAAGTCGTCTCGTCCAGATTGGTACGCAACGCTGGATGAAAGAGCTGGGCATTGATACCAAAGCATTGCAACAACATCGGGACAAGTTGCAGTATCTAGGAAAAACTGTTATCTGGATTGCAGTTGATCGGGAAATCAAAGGAATCATGGGAATTTCTGATGCCGTGAAGCCGTCTTCTGTCAGTGCAGTTCGTACCTTGCAGAGAATGGGTTTGGAAGTAGTAATGCTGACGGGAGACAATCAGCAAACGGCTGAAGCAATTGCCCATGAAGTGGGAATTAAACGAGTAATTGCAGAAGTTCGCCCAGACCAAAAAGCGGTAGTTATTCAATCTCTTCAGACTGGCCAAGATTCTTCAATCCAAAATCTAAAATCCAAAATTCAAAATCGAACTGTGGCAATGGTGGGTGATGGTATTAACGATGCGCCTGCTCTTGCTCAAGCCGATGTGGGAATAGCAATTGGAACAGGAACAGATGTAGCGATCGCAGCCAGCGACATCACCCTGATCTCTGGTGATTTGCAGGGTATCGTTACTGCGATTCAACTCTCTCGTGCCACCATGCAGAACATTCGTCAGAATCTCTTCTTTGCATTCATCTACAACGTGGCGGGTATTCCCGTTGCCGCTGGAATTCTATACCCCTTCTTCGGTTGGTTACTCAGCCCCATCATTGCCGGAGGTGCAATGGCGTTTAGCTCGGTTTCGGTTGTGACTAACGCCCTGCGCCTGCGGAATTTCAAGCCTAAGTTCATTGGATAATTCAGGAGATTAGCACGATGTTGAACAATCGCAAGATTTTAGGAACGTTAACTGGCTTGGGACTACTCCTAGGCACGGCAGGGAATAGTGTCGCTCAGATGTCTACCGAAATGCCTGGTCATTCTTCGCCAACTGGGGAATTCCATCGTATTGAGCAACCGTTAGGTCTCAAAGTCGGTGTCACTGCGGGGGGGTTAGCATTAATTGGTTTGGAACTGTGGTGGTTTCTGTTGAGTAAACCGAAGTCCCAACAAGCGAAGTCCGAACAAGGAATTCAGGAACTCGACATCACGGTGGACGGTGGCTACGAACCAAGTCAAATCGTGGTTCAAGTCGGTCAACCCGTGCGGCTCAACTTCCTCCGCAAAGACAAAAGCAGTTGTCTGGAACAAGTTCTGATACCGGATTTTCACATTGCTGCCGATCTGCCCCTCGACAAGGTGACCTCTGTAGAGTTTACACCCGAAAAAGCAGGGGACTACCTCTTTACCTGTGGCATGAATATGTTTCGCGGTGTGATAGAAGTACAGGCATCAAAAGCTTCTAGTAAAGAGAAGTTCTCCGCCCAAGTCTCCGTGTGAGTGAGGCAAAAGGAAGCGCCCAGTATGACTGGATTGCTGCCATCGGTGACCAGCAAGAGAATATCTCTGTCCGCAATATCTGTGGTTTATCACACCCTGAGCGCAGATCGCTTGCCTCTCCAGTGGACTGGAGAGTTTAGGATAAGCTTAGGGATTTTCTTGACCATCGGAGCAGCTAAGTATGTTAGTCCAAGAAGCACCAAAGCAAATTGGTTCAGTCGCTAAGGAAAGCGGCGTACCGATTAAAACCATTCGCTACTATGAGGAACTAGGTCTA
>DATNPI010000752.1:0-10844 GCA_036703325.1 Coleofasciculaceae cyanobacterium | reverse complement strand
TTGGAGTTGGAGACCCTGCCCGATCTGGCGGCGATGAGGGAATTTGGCTCGTTCTGACCCTGACAAAATCTTCTCGAATCCAACCTATAGCGCCGGAACGAGGAAATCGCACTTGATACCAGATGTAGTCATCGCCATCAGTACTTGCTGCTTGCTTGATGATCTGTACGCGATCGCCTGCTAATCCGTACCCTAAACGGTTGCTAGTTACAGAGGGAGTAGCTCGAAGGTTGACTTCTGCATTAGTGCCACTAACGGTCAGGATAGCCTCGGCTGTGGATATGCTCGATTGAGGTCTAGGACTAGGACTAGGACTAGAAGAGTGGCGATTACCTGAAGGCTTGGCTACAGGCGGGGTAGAAGCTTCAGGTGTTGGGCTAGCTGTTAATGGGGGCTGTGCGGCTTCAGGGGTTCGGGCTTGGGTCATACAGCCAGTTGTAATGACGAGCAGTAAAATAATCAGCCGGTGAAACCTCATTCTTCGTCTTCTTTGTTAAAAGCTTCTATAACTAACGTTCTCAGTTAAATCTAGCTGACCAACAATCTGTGCGCGAAAGAAGATGGGGGGCGACCCGCGACGACGAAATCTAAAGCGAGGAAGCGATCGCTTATTCAGTTGATTGATAAGTAATGTTTATGTATTTTGGCTGACTGGCTATTCAGTGCCCCATTCCCTGGAGAGACCATGCTAACCTAGTAGGCGAGAGTAAATTCGGTTGCAGTGTTTGTTTCTAGTATTGATAGGCATTTTCCTTTTGGTCAGTACAGGCTTCTCTCCGAAATCTAAATCTCTACACACCTGCGATTTTGGAAGCAATTTATGTCAATCTATGTAGGCAACTTATCCTACGATGTCACGCAAGAAGACCTCAGTGGTGTTTTTGCAGAATATGGTACTGTAAAGCGGGTTCAGCTACCCACTGACCGTGAAACTGGTCGTGTGCGCGGCTTCGCTTTTGTGGAAATGGGTACAGAGGCTGAAGAATCGGCTGCCATTGAGGCACTTGATGGTGCTGAATGGATGGGCCGTGACCTGAAAGTTAACAAGGCGAAGCCTCGCGAAGACAGAGGTCCGTCTGGTGGTGGTGGTGGTGGTCGGGGAAACAACAACTTCTCTCGCCGTTACTAAGCTTTCTGGGCTAAACCAAAAGCGAGTCCGTCCTTGGCTTGCTGACGAATGCGGGGTTAGCTCACTCAGGTAAGCTCAATCAATCTCCGTTGCTCGCATCCAATTGGAAAAGGCTTAAGCAATTGTGCTTAAGCCTTTTCCGTTGGAGGCTGGACGGGTAAGTGGGGCGAAGAAAGATGCATATTCCCAAAGGGTCTACACCCATCGCCAGCGCTACCCTACGGGCAGGCTTTACCTACACTAATTGTCTACGCGCTAAGGTCTGGCAAAATATTGCTATCAATTTTCTGTCTCCATTCGTCTTTAAAAACCGTTAGCTCTTTTGGCTGACACTGCTTAATCTCGATAGCAATTAGTTGTGGTCTTTCCTGTTCTAGGTCTTCCAGGTAGCCTAGTTGAGAAAGTTGAGCTTCCCGGTGACTCGCAAAAGGACCGAAGTAGTAGGTACAGTCGGGCTTTTTGGTGACGATTTCGACCCACCAGGCTTCTCCTATCTGCTCCAAGTAAGAGGTAAAAAACGCTTCAATACTTTCTAAAAATTTATTAATGATTGCTTGCAACAGCTCTAACTTTGGTGTAAAAGCGAGTGCTTGTAACTGTTCTTTTGAAGGTGCTGCGTTGAGCATAATTATTTCCTATCTGTTAACTGTTCTTCACTAAATGGATAAATGTGTAATAAATCAGAAAAGACATCGAACTTATCTATGCCAGGGTCTTTAACTCATAGATAAAGGTATACCTAGATACAGCACAATACGAAAACTGTCTTTAAGCAGATTTAATTAGACTTATAAGAATAGCTGTACATTAGTACAGTAGTCGGAGTGCTATTGAAAAATCCTCTGACCTCAAACTGCGGAATGTCGGTTAATGACTAAAGAACCCGTAAAGGAAGTCCTTCGTAGTGGGTTATGCCGCTCAAGGAAGTGAAGAGTCACAAATCATAGGAGTCTAAATCAATACTTCCTCTAATTGCCGCTTGAGGGCTTCTTCTTCCCGCTTGCGCTTGTAGATGTCTTGAACGATGCCTGGGGGTTCAATGCTCGAATTTGAACATGATGGAGCTTCATGGTTGCCAATTGCACACAAATCTAATAGCAATTCTGGATGGAATTGGCAAGTAAAAGAGTGTCGAATTTTCTTGGTTTCAAACTCTTAGGACTTACGCACTATTATGCTACTCACTTCCCCTAACCTGCCTTGGTAAGGGCTGGGAGTAAGATATCGCTAGGACTTACGCAAAGCCTCTATTTGTAGGGTGTGTTAGCGTAGCGTAACGCACCATGACCGCTATAGATGGTGTAGCTGCGTAAGTCCTGACTCTTTGTAGTTAATGCAGGGCGTCAGCCATTTGCCGATAGCAGTCAATCATAAAACTACCTCTGCTCCCCCGGCTTCTCCTGCTGCCTCTGCTCACTTAAGGCTTTCCACACTCTTTCTGGGGTCATGGGGAGTTGGGTGAGGCGAACGCCAGTAGCATGGGCGATCGCATTGGCAATTGCCGGAGCCATACAATTAGTGGTAATTTCACCAACGCCCTTTGCGCCGAAGGGGCCATAGGGGTCAGCGGCTTCTACCAGAAACACCTGCATTGAGGGCACATCGGCGGCAGTAGGAATGCGATAGGTGCGGAAGTTTGGGTTAAGGATCTTGCCGTAATCGTCCATCAGCAGCTCTTCCATTAGCGCATAGCCAATGCCCATGACACTGCCTCCTGTCGCCTGTCCCCGGCAAATGCGGGGGTTAATTGCCGTACCTAGGTCGATCGCTTGGACAGAGCGCAGCAACTGAACTTTTCCGGTTTCCGTGTCCACTTCTACCTCAACACCCTGAACGGCAAAGGTGAGGGTAGATTCATCGGCAGCGTATTCGGACTCTGCCCATAGAGATGGGGGGTTGGGGAGAGAGGAAGATGGGGAGATGGGGGGAGCGATTCCCTGTTTCCTTAATGCAGCTTCTGCCAGTTCTTTTAAAGAGAGTGTTTTATTGCCGGATTGAATAATTCCGTTGGCGTTGGCGCAGCCTGTCGGAACGAGAATCGCTAGCGTTTCCGTCTCCGTTTGTAGTACCTCCGCTGCCAAGTCCAGCAGTTGAGTGCGGAGTTTTTCGGCAGCTAACTTCACCGCTTGTCCAGAAATGTAGAGTGTAGCGGAGGCGTAGGAGCCAGCGTCATAGGGAGTTGTGTGGGTGTCGGCTGTAATAATGTCGATGTCGGCAACGGTGACGCCTAAGATATGGGCGGCAATTTGACGTAGCGTGGTGTCGGAGCCAGTGCCCACATCCACTGAACCCGTCCGTAGGCAGAATTTACCGCTTGGCTCTAGGGAGAGCTTAACGCAGGCCTTATGGATTTTAGCTAAACCGCTTCCCTGCATCGAAGTGGCAATGCCAATCCCGCGTCTCAATGAGCCGTTGACAACGGGGGGTGTGCCGGGAGTATAGTTCATAGCTCGGATTACTTTGTCAAAACATTCCTCCAGAGCGTAGCTACCGATCAGGTTGAAGTGGTCACTGGGCGCTCCCAGCGTGAGTACATCCCCAGGACGAATCAAGTTTTTCAACCGCAATTCGACTGGGTCTAGCTTCAGTTTGCGGGCAATTTCATCCAGTTGGGACTCCATTGCAAAGCAGCCTTGAGTGGCTCCATAACCCCGGAATGCTCCGGCAGGCATTGTATTTGTGTAAACCGAATAAGCTAGGAATCGCTTGTTAGGACAGCGGTACAGTCCGATGGATTCATTGCCCGTCAGGAAGATAACGGTGGGTGCGTGGTTGCCGTAAGCTCCTGTGTTAGCGATCGCCTCCATCTCCTGTGCCACCAGTCTACCGTCTGCCTTGACTCCCGTTTTCAGGCGAATGGTCATTGCATGACGACTGTTGGTACAAGTGAATTCTTCCTGACGGGTGAATTCCCATTGCACAGGTTTCCCGGTTTTCAACGTTGCCAGAACACACAGGTCTTCTGTAAGAATCTCCTGCTTGTTGCCAAATCCGCCACCCAGTTTGGCTTTGTAGACCCGAATTTTTTCCTTAGGCAGGTCGAATAGTTCCGACAATATTCGCTGACAGTGAAACGGCACCTGTGTACTAGTACGCACAACGAGTGTCCCATCTTCATCAAACCAGCTAATGCTGACATGAGGCTCCAAGTGAGTGTGCTGTACGGGGGGCAATTGATAAGTGGTTTCAATCACCAAATCCGCTTCAGCAAATCCCTGTTTTACATCACCTGTTTCCAGCAATAGCCGACTGGCAATGTTGTGTTGGGCATCATAGATTTGGCAAGAGTCGGGTTCGTCGTGAATTATAGGTATCGGGATTTTGGATTTTGGATTTTGGATTTTGGATTCTTCTGATTCCTGAGTTCTACCCATTGCCTGGACTGGATCGACAACATGGGGCAGAATCTCATAATCGACTTCGATCAGCTGGCAGGCTGCCAGAGCGATCGCTACAGACTCTGCAACGACTGCCGCCACGCGATCGCCAATAAACCTTACCTTGTTATCTAGAATGTAGTGATCCAGTGGATCGGGAACCGGTTCAGCGTGTCCGGCAGTAGTGTAGGCGTGACGTGGCACATCCTCGTAAGTCAATACGATATGAACACCGGGGAGTGCTTTTGCCTTTTCTGTGCGGATTTGCCGAATACGGGCGTGGGGGTAAGGCGATCGCAGCACTTTCAGATGTAGTAGTCCCGGTGGTGCCCAATCACAGGTGTAAACTGGCTTACCCGTGACAATGTCGGAACCATCTTGCTTGGGAATGCTTTGTCCAATTTGAGGTGAGGGGGTGAGTGGGGAGTGGTGAGTAGGGAGTGGTGATTTTTCTTCCTGTTCCTCTAGTGACTGTTTGCCTAACTGAATACTTTCTACAATCGCCTCATAGCCTGTACAACGGCATAAGTTACCTCGCATCGCTAATTGCAAGTCACTTTCAGACTCAAAGGCCAGCTTTTGGGCACTCATCACCATGCCAGGAGTGCAGAAGCCACACTGAAAACCTTGCTTCTCCAAAAATGCCTGCTGCATGAGCGATAGTTGGCCATCCTGTGCCAGTCCTTCAATCGTAGTAATGGCATGATTCTGGCTACGCATCGCTGGATAAATACAGCTATGGATGGGAGAACCATCTACCCAAACCGTGCAACTTCCGCAGTCACCTGATTCACAAACCCGGTGTACACCTGCCCAACCCAACCGACGCAGTAGACTCAGCAGGCTAGTTCCTGGTGTACACACCTCGGTGTAAGTCTGACCATTGACTTGAAAGGCGATCGCTTCTGACATCGACAAATTCCACTTGTTAGTTGTTACTTTCCGGGTAGTTCCCCCCTTTTTAAGGGGGGCTAGGGGGGATCTTTCGTTGTGATCTTGAAGGTTTGATCCCCTTAACCTCCGGACTTCATCCCGCTGCGGTAACACTAAAGCTCCGGCTTGAAAAAGGGGGCTAAGAAAAAGTAGTACATCGGGTATTGTTTAGTTGTTCTACCCGATCGCTGCTTGTAAAGTCCGTTCAATCAGCACTTTTGTTACCTGCTGTCGATAGGATGCACTGGCTCTCGCGTCTTCTAACCAGTTCACGGTTGCAAGAGCATCTACGACTTGCTCCTTAGTTGGTTTGTGCGGAAACTCCAGCAAGTGAGGAACCCGAACACATGCTCCTAAGCTAATTCGAATAGCAGTCGTTTCTGGATTGCAGGCAACCGCCACCAGAGATAATGCCGGATCGGTTGCCGCAATGCCCATTCGTTGAAAGGCACTGTGCCACAGCAGAGATGACTGGGGAATCCAGATGCGACGCAGAACTTCGCCCGGTTGCAACACGGTCTTTTGAATACCCAGTTGGAAGGTGCTGGCAGCGACGTAGCGAGGAGCAGCATTCGGACTCCAGATCTCATAGGTGGCATCCAGCAATATCATTACGGGAGCCATGACCCCAACTGCTAAAGCTAGACAGAGATTACCGCCAATGGTTGCCAGGTGAGTTACTTTGAAGGATGCTGCCAGGGCAGAGATGGCGCTTTTGAGTGCCGCGATCGCTTTCCACTCTTCTGACCAGGGATAATTCAATAGTTGGGAGAAGGTGCAGGTTGCCCCAATCGCTAATTGCTCACCATCGAACTCAATTTCTGTCCAACCCAATGGTTCTAGGTCAACCAAGGTGTTGAGATGGGGCTGGGGTTCCGAAAACAGCCATGTCCCCCCCGCTAACCATGCCCATCCCTGATTCCAGTTCTGAACTACCTCTAAATCTGTTGGACGTAGATACGTTTCGATGTTGTGTAAGTCCATACAATTACCCGATAGGTGAGTTCTAGCCCTCTTAACCACTTTCGGTGGGGTTGAACAGGCTTTGTAGAAGACTTCAGTACTCCACCTTGTCAGCTTTGTCTGTCCATTCTTGAAAGGCAATTAGCGCCTCATCTCGCATGATTTGAGTTATCGGGAGTTGGCGCTTAGATATCAATAAATCTAATTCGTCGTAGATGAATTGGTCGTCAAAGCCAATTTTGGCGGCATCCGCTTTGGTATTAGCATAGTAGACCCGGTCAGGTCTTGCCCAGTAAATTGCACCCATACACATGGGACAGGGTTCACAACTGGTGTAGAGTTCACATCCCGTTAGTTGGAAGCTTCTGAGGACTTTGCACGCCTCGCGGATTGCGACAACTTCTGCATGAGCCGTTGGGTCGTTGGTAGAGGTTACTTGATTGTGACCCGAAGCGATAATCTCTCCGTCCTTGACCACCACTGCACCAAACGGGCCACCTTTGCCGGAACGGACACTCTTTAAGGAGAGCGCGATCGCTTCTTGCATAAACCGATTTGTAGAACTTGCCATAACCTTGGATGATTCAGAGTGCAGAGTATTCTAAGACGTTAAGCAGGATACATCCGATCCAGTTGCAGAAACGTTTGCAGCAGCACATTGGCTCCCTGAGTACATTGCTCTGGGGAGGTGTACTCGTCTTCTGCATGGCTTATCCCGGCAAGGCTAGGTACAAAAATCATACCCATGTCGGCAAAGCGCCCGATTTCCTGAGCATCATGTCCGGCACGACTGGGTAGATGGCAATAGCTTAAGCTCAACTTCTGACAAACTTGAGCGATCGCATCTTGAATCTTTGGCTCTGCCAGAGTGGGCAATACGTGCAACGCTTGGGTCATGACAATTTCGGTTTGGGTAGCAGCAGCAATCTGGGCAAACTGCTGTCTCATCTGTTCCACTAAATCATCCAAATGAGATTGGGAGAGATCGCGAAGGTCGATTTTCAGGTCAACCCTTGCTGGCACGATGTTCACTGCATTCGGTGAAACATTGAAGTATCCCACAGTTGCGACTTGTTCTCCAGGAGTATCAACTCCCAGCTTGTTTACAGCTAATACCACCTGGGATGCCGCCACTAGAGCATCTTTTCGCATAGTCATGGGTGTGGTTCCGGCATGGTTCGGACGACCTGTAACCGTAACAGCGAACCGATACTGTCCAACAATTCCCTTGACGACTCCAATTTCAGCGCCTGTGCTTTCCAACACGCCCCCTTGCTCAACATGGAGTTCGACGAAAGCCGCAATCTCAGCAGCGTCGCGTTGAGCTGTCGTCAGTTTTGACCAATTCCCTCCAATCCGTTCTAGACAAGTTTGAATCGGGGTGCCATCATTGCGACGGTAGTATTCCGGGTCGTTCACAACATTCCCAGCCATCGCCTTGCAGCCAATCACGCTGCACTCTTCGTCGGTAAAGACAATGACCTCAATGGGATGAGCTAGTCGGATAGCATTTTCATGCAGTACTCTAACCACCTCGATTCCTGCCAGCACCCCTAGTACGCCATCGTAGCGACCAGCCACCGGAACGGTATCGATGTGTGACCCAGTGGCGAGTGCAGAAGCTCCCTCTCGCTGCCCAGCATAGGTGCCAATGATGTTCCCGGCGGCATCAATGCGAACGGTCATACCTGCATCGACCATCCAGGATTGGACAAGTTGTCGAGCCAGCAAATCTTCTGGAGTAAACGCCAGCCGACTCACGCCTCCCCCCGGCAATTTGCCGATCTCTGCTAGTTGAGTGATGCTGCGGTTGAGGCGATCGCCATTTACCAATGGTATTGATATAACTTTCATCGAACTACTACTTTAAACTTGTGTAAGCGCGTCGATTCCTTAGAGGGACGCTCCAAGAATGCCGTAGACTTTCTCCAGTCTGTGTGCCTCTAGCCGAGCAAGGAAGCGAATTAATATAAGGGAACCTCTCAGATATCGAATTACCGAGTCCTTCTACTTTGCATACAGTATACAATCTCAGCGAGAGAAAAATAATAATGTATCCTGAGATACAATCCTCGATTTCGCTATGTTTGGGTTGCTTTTTTGTTGGCTTAGATCTGGAAATAGGGGTGCGATCGCTTCTTGGCGGCTAGAGATGCGATCGCGTCTCTATGCTTCAGCTAGGGTCAGAAAAGATTTGAACCACTCCGAGTGCAGAGGATACGGAGGACGTGATCGCATTTTTGCTGAGAGCCAGGTATACGACCATCTATTACGTTTGCTCACAAATCTGGTAACCCTCGCGCAGCTTGTTCGATTTTTCCTGGTTCTGAACAGTAAGCGATGTGAACATCCCTTAGACGCTGTGGATACAGGCTCGTTGCCTTGTCCAAAAGCAAATCAAAACCGCGATCAATTGATACTGCTACCTGATTGGTGATGAGATACCGATGGTGAGGTAGCTGTTTATGTCGAGTTTCGTTCTTGAGAATTAATCTGAACTTAGGATGCGCTTTTTGCAGATCAGCCTCCAACTGACGAAGTGCAACCACTGTATTGGATAGATCAGGAGATGGTTGACCAGGGTGTTGTTGGGTGAAAAAGCCGGTGTATACCTCGAAAACTCCTGCCTTACCCAAGCGTGACTTCTGCGCAAAAACGTCGATAATCCACTTTAGTGTGCGCTTGTAGTTATCAGCATTCGTATTTAAGATCGATCTCCCGATCCACCGATCATAGATTTTGACGTGCTTGGCGTCTCTAAATAGAGGAATCAGAATTTCCTGCTCGAATTTATTCTGCTTCCCTTCGCCGTGGTCAAGAAAGCGATCGCGAGGGTCGAGGTGAGAGCAAAAGGAGTCGTCGATCGTATACTCATCAACATCAACAACCTTAACGGTGAGAACCTCTGCCAGTTGTCCCACAGCACATTTGTTGCACTCCTGACGAGCCAGTACAGCCAGTGGCAAATAGATCTTGGCAATTTTAATACCATGTTGGCAAGGTTCATTCCCGCATATTGACTGGATTTCACTGTTAAGCGGTACTTTGACGATGCGATTTTTCTTGTCTAGTTCTTCCAGAAGTACCTGGACAGGCTTTCTGAACTTCACTGGCCACTGGCTGATTCTTTGGGACAGGGCTTTTTTGATGCATTCCTGATCATCCACAAGAATTACACCAGTCTTCTCTAATTCCTGAAGTAGTTTTATAGCTAGGCTGTAAAAACTAGCTCTGTCTTCAGGAATGGAAGTCAAGATAGAAGGCAGAAGGATGATCCGCACCAGCATATTACTGAAAAATCTCGTTAAAGTCTTCTTCAAAGAATCCGTCTGGCCACTCGTCAATAAAGTCGCCTTCTTCGTCTAGCCTGAGGTGCAAACACTTCGAGCCTTCAACACCCCGGTCAACATAAATAACTGAGATATCTTCCGGTTTTAACTCTCCCTTACGGATTAATTTTTGCAGCCGCAACATCAGATGTTCACTGTGAGTTTCGATGATAAATTGATTCTCGAAGGGAGGCTTAATGCACTCTGCCAGTAGGGAGCCGAGTTCTGCTTGTAGACGTGGGTGAATATGTATCTCTGGCTGCTCAATAAGCAGAGTTGAGTTGCGGGAAAGCATACTCTGAACAACGATTGGTAGAACTTGGCTAATGCCGAATCCCACATCCAGAAGACTTACATTTACTCCAGTGTATTTATCAACTAAGCGCAGTGCAAAAACATCACTTAGTTCCGATGTCTCGTAATTAGTGTACAAGGCAACCTTGAGTTCGTATCCTAACCCAAAGCGTTCAAGTTGCTCGTTCACCTGTTCCAGAAGCTCAGGATTCCTAAACAAGATATCTGATACCATCTTTCCAGATTTTCCTACCTCTTGTCTTGAGTTGCCGCTCAAGATGTAGAGTCGCTCAGGAGAGTCTCGCAAAGGACCAATGTAAATTACGCTTTCCAGAAAACGTTTAAACGTAGAGCAAACTAGCAGCGTTATATCTGAATAATTTGGTTGCCAACGCTGTTTATATATCATCCTTGACAATTCCCAGATTTCCGAACCCGATAAGTTCCTTCCACCTATAGCAATGGACTTGATGGGTAAAGAGTTTGGATAGTCTGCTCTTAACAAGCTCCAGCCTCTCGCAAAAGACGACTCTTTTGCACCTGTAGCAATGGAATTCATGGGTAAAAAGTTCCGACAAGAGAGAACTGAATCTTGAGATGATTTCGATAAGTCTTCTATGGCTTTCTCGAAAGTGAAGTTCTTGAAGTGCTGGTCAAATCGAATTAACGACTCAATTTGCAGCACTTGTTGTTCCAAATTCAGCTTATCCTGTTTATTCTGCTCATCCAGTTTCTTCAGCTTTTCCTTGATAGATTTCGATTGCGCCTGTAGTTCTGTTAGGATTTTCTTCTGCCATCCTTTACGACCTTTATTAAATT
>DATNPI010000749.1:0-9692 GCA_036703325.1 Coleofasciculaceae cyanobacterium | reverse complement strand
TTCCAAGTGGGCTTCAATGTCCTTACGAGTCCGCCAGACCGATCGCAATTCATTACGAGCATATAGCGGCAACTGGTCACCAATATGGGGGTTCCCTTGCTGAGTCGCATTACCGTAGGTGGTCAATACCTTTGCCCGTATTGGATTAGAAAACTCAACTGCCGCCATGTAAGTATCGCCAGCAATTTGTTGGAACCCACCCCCACTTGCTGGTGCTAAATCCACAACTTGGAAAATACCAAAGAGTCCAGGGCCACCACTAGCCGGCAAATCTACATTACCGTAACGCAACCGAGCGACTTGTCCCCAGGGTACATCCAGCGCCCCGTAGAGCAACCGAACTGTCGTTGCTGCGGCTTCCAGTACCTTCACAGCACCTGCGGCGTCAGCCAAACCGTCAGGTGTCGTCAGTGCAGAGTTCTCGTTCCAGCGAGTAGCAAACCAGTTAGACTCTGGCATCATTCGTGCCCAGACTGCAAAAAGTACCGCACCTCGACTGTTAGCATCTGCCTTTCGATCCCAGGCTTCCAAAACATCAGCCGCCTGACTCCCCAACTCTCCACCTAACCGCCGTGCTGCCGGAATCAAGTCATCTAGAATCCGATCGGCTAGTTCCATGTGGGATGAAAACTTATCAGCAATCATCTCTTCATAGCTAATCTTTTTTTTCTCCATCAGCATCCGTACTGAACGCTGCGCCCGGAAATGCATAAAACGCGGTGCTATATCGGGCGGATAATTTTTGGGATTAAGCGCTTGGGGAAATGTCGTCGTCCAGGGTGGATCGTTGGCATTCTGCAACCAACCACTAGGTGGATCGAGTACACGCGGTAAGTCACGATAGGGACGGGTTTGCGTCCATAGCGTTGCCGATGTATCACCCGGAACAATACCTTGCCAGTAGTTCCAATCCCCTTTGGAATGTATCGGCACCTGACCATTAAATAGATACAGGATATGCCCATCGCGATCGCTATAGAGGATATTGAACATCGGCAACTGCAAGCGCTGTAATGCCGCTTCAAACTCGCTCAGTTTGCTTGCCCGTGCCATGTCCCAAATTTGTTCCATCATATTGGGCTGATCTAACCCAACCACACGCAATGCCACGGCTTTACCATCTTTCTGAGCTACAACAGGGCCGTGGATCGAGCGTTGTACTACCAGCTGTTCGTCTCGTAGAGTCCCATTTGCCTGCTTCACCTTAAGAGTTTGCGTTTCGCTTTCAAACGGGCGAACACTACCATCAAGAGCGTAACCGCCATCCGCTAGTGTTAATTGGTAAGCATCCCAGCCATCATGGGTGTTGACTGTAAATGTCCAACCCAAGTTATTGTTAAATGCGATCGCTAGCGCCGGCATCCCCACGAAAGCAACACCATAAGCATCAATCTCTGGTGCCGTTAACTGCGCTTCATACCACAGAAACAGATCTGACCACGGTAAGTGTGGATTCGCTAACAGCATCGCCTTACCACTTGCCGAATGAGAAGGTGCGATCGCCCAACCATTTGAACCAGCAGAACTTCCACGGGAACGAAGACTCGCCACACTCTGCGGGTTAACAACAAAAGTAAAATGAATTACCCGCTGAACATGAGCCAGCACATCCGCCCCATCGACGGGTAACACCTGCTTAACCTGATCATTAATCTGTTTGGGGTGTTCCTTGGCATAAGCATTGATTCCAGCCGCAAAAGCATCCAGGTAACCACGCATCGTCGGGTTCTGTGCCTCGTACCACACACGAGCACGAGCCGGAATGCCCATCGTTCTCACATATTTGTCTGAATCCAAGTATTTTTCGCCAAAATACTCAGCTGCCCGTCCCCGTGCTTGACCATATAGACGCAAAATCAAGTCACCATGACTCTTCATCTGTGCCCAGCCAAACGCCTGGAATAGTCCCTGAGCATCTTTTCCGTAGATATGGGGCACACCCCAGCTATCCCAGAGGATTTCTGTGCGATTTGAACCAGTGGCAGGATTGCGAACGCTCAGTAATAAGGTCAGAACACAGCAAAGCAGCAACGGTAAAAACCAGAATAATCGTTGCTTGAAACGAGCAGAGCGCACTTTAGCAAAAATCATGCTGAAGGTTAAAGTGTGAAGGATGAAGGATAAAGGATGAAATTAAACCCGCCCCGATCATCGCAAATCTTAGATTTTATGGTGCATGACTCAACTCTCCTCAATGACTGGCATCCCGTGATGCTGTCACAGGATATACAAGCAGGAACTGTAAAACCGACGCACCTGCTAGGCGAAGACTTGGTATTGTGGCGTCATAATGACCAGATTCTTGCTTGGCAAGACTGGTGTCCTCACCGAGGCGCAAGGCTTTCACTAGGATGGGTAGAAGAAAATACCCTAGTCTGCCCGTATCATGGTTTAGCCTACAACAGCCAGGGACAGTGCATACATATTCCCGCTCATCCCGACTTGCAACCACCCACACGAGCTTGTGTCCGTACTTACCAAACCCAAGAGCGTTATGGTTTAGTGTGGGTGTCATTAGGTAACCCGACACAAGATATCCCCTCGTTCCCAGAATGGGACGAACCCAGTTACCGCCCCGTCTTTTGTGGCCCCTATCACTTCAACACCAGTGGTTGTCGTGCGATTGAGAATTTTCTTGATGTTGCCCACTTTCCTTTTGTGCATGGCGATTTGCTAGGCGATCGCGAAGCGCTACTGCCAAGGGCAGATCGCACTCATTCGATAATTGACAATTACCAAGTGGAGGTGGAAGCTGATGGCATTACCCTCCGTGATGTCCGTGTCTGGCAACCCAACCCGGATGGTACGGGGCAAGGTGGTTCTGTTGCCTACAACTACCGTGTCCTTCGCCCCTTAACCGCTTACTTTTCCAAAAACACAGAAGGACGTTGCCTGACAATCTTCTTAACAGTGACGCCAGTTGAGGAGGAAGAGTGCATTGCCTGGATGTGGATGGCAATGAACCATTCCTATGAAATTCCAGAAGTAGAACAACGAGCTTTTCAAGATCGAATAGTTGCCCAAGATATTCCGATTGTCGAGTCGCAGCGTCCAAAACGTCTGCCGCTAGATTTGCAGGCGGAATTTCATTTGCCGTGCGATCGCGCCTCTATCGCCTACCGCAAGTGGCTCAAACAGCTAGGCGTTACTTTCGGAACCATCTGTTGAAGGATAAAATTCATACTTTATACTTCAGACTTTAGATGAGTGCTCAACAATCTCGCGGATTTGAGCGGTTTGCTTTGTGTACTCGGCGTCATCTAGGACAGGTATGACACCCTCAACAGAGATGGGTTCGACTAAATCAATCCATGAACGGCAACCGCCATATTCAGGGCGGTAGGGAATCACCGATTCGGTTGATAGCTGGTAAGTCCGCAACAAGAGAATATAGAGGGGCTGACGTGACTTCCATTTAAGGCGATCGCTCACAAATTGCTCATTCCAGATGTGATAGGGCAGCAGCGCGGCAACAGCTGATTCATCACTCACCTGCAAAATATCGGTAATTTTCGCCCAGCTACCAATCCGAACAGTTTCCGGATGCCAGCCTGATGTTACGGGTTTGACCTGACGGGCATACTCAGCTTTTAGTAAGTTGGGTTGTTGATGCTCGTAGGTAGGGTAGAGCAAAATCTGGTCGTGAGCAACGTTGAAGCGGTTGCCTTCTTCCTTGATGCCGCCTTTGCGTAGCAGCATAATTGTTTTGCCCCGTTCTAAGGCATCAACGGCAACATTCCATTCTTTGAGTGCGTGTGTGGTGGTTAATTCCATCGGTATCCAGTTCAGTCTTTTTTTAAGACTAATGGCGAACAGTCAGTCTATGAAAAGATCCGATGAAATTTCTGACTAGATTGAATGAAGCCTCTGTCAATTAAGCTGCTGTCGCATTCAATATAGATAGGTACTTCAGTCTAAGTGTACGCAGGAGAACCTTCTCAATAACGCATCCCACTCTATGGCATATGTTTACTAAAGAAAAAATTTTGACAACCGAGATCAAAGGACAACGCACTCTCGCCGCGATCGTTTTTACAGATGTCGTCAGCTATAGTGCCCTAATGGCGGCCAATGAAGAGTACACCCTAGATTTGCTGCGCCGAGACTTCCAACTCATAAAACAACTGTGTCAGCAGTTTGAAGGCAAAGTACTCAAAACAATTGGTGATGCCCTACTAATGTACTTCAGCAGTGCTGTCAAGGCTGTTGCTTGTGCCCAAGAAATTCAATCAACCTTGGCTAAGTTGGCTGAGAACCTCGCCCCAGAGGATATCCTTACCCATCGCATTGGCGTTCATTTGGGAGATGTGTTTTTTAATGGCAGCGATGTGATGGGTGATGGTGTAAATGTTGCGGCGCGGCTGCAAGCTCAAGCTGAACCGGGAGGAATTTGTCTTTCGCAGACAGTTTACGAGGTTGTCAAGAATCCCCTGGGGTTAAAAGCGACTGACTTGGTGCAAAAAAAATTAAAGAATATGCCAGAGTCGGTATTAGTTTACCAAATTCCCTCACTCTACCCAACGTCCTTTACAAGTCAATGGGAGATTGAATCCACCAGTCATAAAGACTCTTTCAGCAATGAGGCTGAGTCAGCCATCTATTCATCTGGGCAATGGGTTTTATTGCATGAGTACTTCTTTCAAATTGAAACTTATAGTCAGAATCCAGATGGTAGGTTGACTATACAGATTCCCTCTAAGAGTATCGAAGACAATACGGCAATTCAGTCGCTTCGACCCAACCTAGAGCAGTCGCAGGCGATAAAATTTGCTTACCAAAACGATGGTTTTCTCGTCAAAGTCAAAAGCATCGAAGCAGCATCAAGAGGCGATTGCCAAATCTGGACGCTCACGCTTGAACAAAAAAACATCAAGAATGATGCTAATACTCTTGTTGAGCAATCCTACAAAGGACGCAAACGCTCCTATTCGGCAGATGAAATTGCTCAGTTGAAAGCCAAGCGAATTTTACTAAATGACCCGCCAAAGCTACAGCTGCTTAGGGATGCTCAAGTCTTCTCTCCGGCGATGGCAGAACGTGAAATGCTTGAAAACTTAATTAGAGGTAGTAATTCTCAAATTAGTGTTGAGGACTGCGTACTTCAGTCTCTATATCCGACCTATAAAGATAAACCTGATGTTTTCCTGAAACTGGCACGACTTGAAGCAATTTTCTTTCTGAAAGCTACAGGTATTGTTGAGCAAGTGTTGGAATTATCTTTGGGGCCGATTTCCCAAGAACAGGTGCATGTGCGGTTTCGAGGGAGAAGACCCCCCATGTATTACAATATTGAGCCAACTGTGATTGAACTAGAAGGGGACTGTCCTCTTGTTACTGAGGTCTAATAGCAAATAAACTAGCCCTCTAATTCATGTATAAAATTCAATATATTATCATCCCAGCAAACACAAAGAAGGGATTTTAAGCGATCGCTTTGCCAAACTTGCTCACACAACTCAAGCAAGGAAGACCATCCCTTGAAGGGGTGGCGTTAGCTCTCGTGAGACGTTAGCCTGAAAACACCTAGAATTAAGCTCATCCCACGACACTCAGTACGTGGGATTTCAGCTCTGGCACCATTTTCAACAAAGCTTCTGGATGTAGGGTGGGCACTGCCTACCGGAACCTGAAATTGCCAATTACCGATTACCTTTAAACCGCTACAAGCCAGTTGAAGGTGTTCAATGTAGGTTGTTGTCAGTTGTTTTTTCTACTGACAACTGACGGCGTTGTGACTCTGAGGAATCTACCCCCAAATCTAACGATTATGGGGGTAGAGGATGTCAAGGAGCGGTTCTGCTCTGTTGAAAGACGGGCAATAGTAGATCGACATCTAGCAAAAAGACAGTGAGTGGTGTTGCTTCCTGGGGAATAACAGCAACATGACTGGCAACGTCTAGCGTATCAGCACGACGATACGATTGTGGTAAAACGCGAATCATCGACAAAGGCACCTCTATTAAGACTGGGGTATCAGCAACCGGAATCCCATAAAGTTCACCCGTTGTATTTTGAACCAGCACTAGATGACTCACTAAGCCAGAAGAGCTGATTTGGCTTTCTTTAAAAAAGCGGCGATATAGGTCTACAACTGTGACTTCACGATTGCCCACATGGGCAACTCCCACTGAACCCGTACCAGTGCTGTGAACAGTCGTTTGATTAACGACTTTGTAAACAGACTCAATACGCAAAGCCAGATGGAGACTGCCCATAACAAAAACGACTAGTTTAAGGTTGGGTGTGACCTGTCGCTCTTGGAAAACTGTAGTATCAGCAGATTGTACATTGATGAAGTGATTGTTCATATCAAGACGCGATCGCACAAGCGGGATGAAGTTCGGGGCAGACTGGAAAAGCGAATCATTTTGTACAAACAAGCCTGGTAATCAGAAGCTACCTGTGCGATCGCGCAGGCATGATTTCTGGTGTATTTTGACCAATGAGCTGTTGGATTGCCGATAAAAATTCTTGTTCTAGGTAAGGCTTAGTGAAGTAAGCGGTAGCACCTAATTGCATCGCCAGCCATCGATGCTTATCGTTACTGCGGGACGTTAGCATTACCACGGGAATTTCCAACAATCGAGGGTCTTGGCGACGATGGCTGAGAAACTCAAAGCCATTCATATTCGGCATCTCAATATCACAAACCACCAGCGATACAGAGGAACTTTGCTGCAACTGTTCGAGTGCTTCGCGACCATCCCGCGCCTGCAAGACTCGACAACCTGCCCTTTCCAAGCTGAGAGCCAGAGTTCGCCGCAGGGCGGCAGCATCATCAACAACCAGAATTGTAGGAGTTTTGATGGGATTTGTAGTCCTGCCAAGAGGCGGATTTGCATCGGTCTGCGCCGCATTTTGCCACTCCATCGCCACCATCTGTAGAGCAGAAGATCGAGTTGTCGTGGTAATTTCTGCTGTATTTTTCCCAATGATCTGCTCTAGTAGGACAGCCGCATCAATCACCGGAATCAGACTACCATCTCCCAAGATCGTACAGCCGTAAGTACAACTGGGAGGCGCGATCGCTCCTCCAAACGGTTTGATTACCAACTCTTGCTCTGTGACTAAGCGATCGATTTCCAGGGCATAAACCTGTTGATCCTGGCGTAGTATCAGCATTGGCAGTGCCCAATTCTTAGGAGAAGGCACCGCAATCAACGCTTTACTGGGAGAGAAGTCCGGTAACGGACAGCTATAGTCTAAGCAATCAGCAAGTCGATACGTTGGAACAAGTTGTCCCCGCCAATACAACAACCTCTGTGCCCCCGATTGTTTAATCTGCTCGGCTTTAGGCACAATAATTTCTTCAATACTGTCGGATGGAATTGCCACCGCCGTAGCACCAATGAAGCAAACCAGTAACTTTGCGATCGTCAGCGTTAACGGTAAACGTAAGGTAAAGGTAGTGCCCACTCCCGGTGAGAAGGTGGCAGAAATCGTTCCTTTTAGTGAACGCAATTGTCCTCGCACCACATCTAGCCCGACTCCTCGTCCCGATAGTTTGCTGACTTCCGTGGCCGTAGAAAATCCCGGCTCGAAAATAAATTCCTGGAGGCGATTGTGAGAAATCGTTGCCAGTTGTTCTGGTGACAACAATCCCATTTCCAGTGCCCGCCGACCGATACGTTGTAGATTTAAACCTTGACCATCATCCTTAACTTCAATGATCGTTTGACTGCCTCGGTGGTAAGCTCGAATTTCAATTTGACCTTGCTGGGGTTTCCCCTGAGAACGTCTAATTTCTGGCAGCTCAATGCCATGATCGAAAGCATTGCGAAGCAAGTGGAGCAATGGGTCATAGAGTTTTTCCAAGACAGCCTTGTCAACCAATACACTTGTGCCAACAAGCTTCAGATTGACAGGCTTGTGGTGAGTAGTGGAGAGATCGCGCAACATCCGAGGAAAACGGTGCAGCACTTCACCCAACGGCAACATCCGTGCCCACATCAGTTCATCCCGCAACTGAGTCAGCATTTGTCGCTGTTGTTCGAGGGTCTGGTCAGTAGCCCTAGCAAACAGGACGATATCATCAACGGATTCTTCCAACTGCATCATGTCTTCTAGAAGTCCTTGCAATTGGGAGTGCAACGCTCCGTAGCTGTCCAATTCCAGGGAGTCAAAGTCAGAGTTATCTGTTATCCCTTGTCCGTTGTCCGTCGGTCGTTGACCATTGACCGCTGACAGAAAACCAGGATTTGACGCAATTGACCCAGAACTTGAAGTACCAACTAGCATCTGGTCTGAGAGCTTCCGCAAGTCACTCACCATGTTCTGAACACGGACAAATCGATTGAGCAGCTCTCTCACCGAACCCTGTAGTTGGTCGTTCTGGAGGGAAAGACCATTACGGTTGATCGCAAGTTCACCCACCAAATTATTCATCCGTCCCAGTCGTTCTGAGTCAACCCGCACAGAAAGATTAGGAGTGGGAGAGGCTGTAGTCTTTGATTTAGCAGGAGACTTGGCAGCAGTAACGCCTGTAGGAGTTGACTCAGATGTAGGTGCAGGGATGTCTTCGATAGGTGGCAGGGTATCAAAGATCTGCTCAATCGATTGCACCGCGACTTCTAGAGTTTCTGATGTATCGGTAAGGTTAACTACATCCGAAGGCTGCTCTTGCAATGAATGAGATCTGGATGTAACTGGAACGATCGCGCTTGAGGTAGAAGCCTCTGTCTCAAGAGTGACAACATCTATGCCAAACAGCTCCCTGAGTAAATATCCTTCCCTATCTTCCTCCCTTGCAGAAAAGCTCCGGGAGAGTGAGGCAGTCTCTTCTGCTGCTTCCTCTGTCACTGATGTGGCGTCATCAGTAATCAATTTCACATCTATATCTACGATTTCAGAGGAGTCTGACGCATTAGTATCTGCTTCTGAAGTGATAAGTGTGTTCTCAACAGAGGATTCTGAAGAAGTAGTGAAAGTCTCTTCTAACTTCCTATCTTCATCAGCGACTGTGTTCTCAACAGCGGAGTCTGAAGAAATAGCAAAAATTTCTTCTAAGTTCCTATTTTCATCAGCGACTGTGTTCTCAACAGAGAAGTCTGAAGAAATAACGAAAGTTTCTTCTAAGTTTCTATTTTCATCAGCGGCTGTGTTCTCAACGTCGGAGTCTGAATAAGTAGCGAAAGACTCTTCTAACTTCCTATCTTCATCAGCGACTGTGTTTTCAATAGCGGAGTCTGAATAAATAGCAAAAATCTCTTCTAACTTCCTATCTTCATCAGCGGCTGTGTTCTCAACAGAGAAGTCTGAAGAAATAGCGAAAGTCTCTTCTAAGTTTCTATTTTCATCAGCGACCGTGTTCTCAAGAGAGAAGTCTGAAGAAGTAGCAAAAGACTCTTCTAAGTGGCTATCTTCATCAGCGGCTGTGTTTTCAACAGAGGAGTCTGAAGAAATAGCAAAAATCTCTTCTAAGTGGCTATCTTCATCAGCGACTGTGTTCTCAACAGAGGATTCTGAAGAAATAGCGAAAGTCTCTTCTAAGTTTCTATCTTCATCAGCGACTGTGTTCTCAACAGAGAAGTCTGAAGAAATAGCGAAAATCTCTTCTAAGTTTCTATTTTCATCAGCGACTGTGTTCTCAACAGAGAAGTCTGAAGAAGTAGCGAAAATCTCCTCTAAGTTTCTATTTTCATCAGCGACTGTGTTCTCAACAGAGAAGTCTGAAGAAATAGAGAAAATCTCCT
>DATNPI010000747.1:0-5262 GCA_036703325.1 Coleofasciculaceae cyanobacterium | reverse complement strand
AATGCAACATCGCGCTTGACGAAACTCCTACCCGTAGAGCAAGTGGCGCAAACGGTTGTTGGCTGGTTTAGCGTCAGCGAAGATCAGGTTGCAGAGATTTTAGAGAAAGTTCGGGCAGAACTGCCCACCACAGAAGCCCTCTTGATTGGTAAGCCCCAAGCTGGAAAAAGTTCGATTGTGCGGGGGCTAACGGGTGTTTCTGCTGAGATTGTGGGACAGGGATTTCGTCCCCACACGCAACACACCGAGCGCTATGCTTATCCTTCGAGCGACCTGCCGTTGCTGATTTTTACAGATACGGTCGGACTGGGAGATGTGAACAAGGAGACTCAGGCGATCATTCAGGAACTGGTTGGAGATTTGCAACAGGAGACTCGTCGCGCCAGAGTCCTGATTCTAACGGTCAAAATTAATGATTTTGCGACCGATACGCTGCGGCACATTGCTCAACAGCTGCGTCAGCAGTATCCAGATATTCCCTGTCTGCTGGCGGTTACCTGCTTGCATGAGGTTTATCCTCCCGGTACAGCCGATCATCCTGCCTATCCACCCAACTACGAGGAACTCAACCGAGCATTCGCCGCGATTGAGAAAGCTTTTGCAGGATTATGCGATCGCGCTGTCATGATTGACTTCACCCTGGAAGAGGACGGCTACAATCCTGTATTTTATGGCTCGGAGGCACTGAGAGACTCCTTGGCAGACCTACTCCCAGAAGCGGAAGCCCGTGCGATTTATCAGTTATTGGATCAGGAAGCTGGTGAGCAACTTGGTAATCTCTACCGAGATGTTGGACGCCGTTATATGTTGGCATTTGCGATCATGGCGGCTGCACTTGAGGCTGTGCCGCTGCCCTTTGCCACCATGCCCGTACTGACTGCCTTGCAGGTATCGATGGTGGGGCTGTTGGGAAGATTGTATGGGCAGACGCTGACCCCATCACAGGCAGGGGGGGTTGTCAGTGCGATCGCCAGTGGTTTTATAGCACGCGCAGTCGGACGCGAGTTAATTAAATTCATACCCGGTTTTGGTAGCGTAATTGCCGCTTCCTGGGCAGCTGCCTACACTTGGGCACTGGGTGAAGGGGCCTGCGTTTACTTCGGTGACTTAATGGGGGGTAAGAAACCCGATCCTAAGAAAATTCAGTCTGTGATGCAAGAAGCGTTTAAGACTGCACAAGAACGGTTTAAAGGCATCAAACGTTAAGGACACCTATCCATACGCCTGCCATATCTTTTCCGCATAGCTAATCCCTCTGGCGTGATTTCTGCAATTGCGTCCCAACGATATTAAGAAATGTAAGAAGTAGTTGCAATTGTAACTACTTATGCCAAACTGCATATAGTTGTAAATGCAACCATACCAATTACAACTAAATTAACCCTAACCTTCAGTCCGAGGAAATAGGACAGATTGCGTCTTGAACGCTTTCCATCCTGTTTCTCAGGATAGCGATCGCGAAATACTCCTGTCTAATACCATTTCACTTTTAATCCGCTACATATAGACCCCCCTAACCCCCCGATATCTTGGGGGGAACAAGAAAAGTATCTGTAGCAAGCATTTAGTGAATTGGTACAACTCAAAATAAGGAATCAAGATGTCTATCTCAACTCCAAACTTAAAGCTAATCAGCCATAAACTTTGCCCCTACGTGCAACGCTCGGTTATCACACTGCTCGAAAAACAAATTCCTCATGAGCGGGAGTACATCGACCTCTCCAATAAACCCGATTGGTTTCTCAGCATCTCTCCGCTTGGCAAGGTTCCAGTGTTGTTAGTGGAGGGAGAAGTGTTGTTTGAATCGGCTGTTATTTGTGAGTATCTGGATGAAATTACCCCAGGTTCCCTTCATCCTGCTGACCCCTTAACCAAGGCAAAACATCGGGCATGGATTGAGTTTGGCTCTAATATCCTGTCAACTATTGCGGGGTTCTATAACGCCAAAGATGAAGTCACGTTCGAGGCAAAAAGGCAGGAAATTACTCGCAGCTTCCGGATATTGGAAGAGCAACTCCAAACATCTCCATACTTCAACGGTGAAACCTTCTCTCTTGTTGATGCGGTGTATGCTCCTATCTTTCGATACTTCATCGTGTTTGAGCAATATCAAGATTTCGGATTTTTCTCCCAAACTCCAAGAGTTGCGGCATGGAAAGAGTCACTACTTCAACGACAATCTATTCAGCAAGCCGTGTCTGAAGACTATCCTAAGTTATTGCACGAATTCCTTCAAAAGAGAAATTCTTTTCTATCTCATCTCATTGCTCAAACTCAACAATCTGAATCATTGGCAATTCATTAACTCACTAGTACAACTCGGCAATGAGAAGGTTTACTTGGTCTGAAAGATGTTTTGTACCATTGGTTTGTCTACACTGGCAGCAACACGATCAAGCTCTGCAATCTCGTTGGAGTCTAGTTGCCAACCTAGGGCACCAATATTCTCCTTCGCCTGTTCCAGACTCTTTGCTCCAGGGATGGGAATGGTTCCCTTACAGATGCACCAGTTGATGGCTACCTGCGATGGGGTCTTGTTTCTTGATTGGGCGATCGCTCGCAAACATTCCACAAGCGGGCGGATTCCTGGCAATAACTGCCTAAACAGCACACCTCGAATACCTTTTGGAAAAGGGCCTTTCTCAGAATACTTTCCAGTTAACAACCCCAATGCCAGAGGGCTGTAGGCAATCAGTTTTATCCCAAGCTCATCGCAAACATCTTTAAGTCCTAGTTGGGTGACAGGATATGTGGATAGCAGGGAGTACTGAACTTGTAGGGTAGTAATGGGAACTTTGCGATCGCCAAATTTCTTATGCACCCATTTGAGCCGTTTTGGCCCGTAATTGGATAGCCCTACTCCCTTGACCAGTCCTTGCTCGTAAAGATCAGCTAGACCATCCAAAAGTGCCCCTTCTTGCCAGGGCGCATAGTTCGCTGTAGACCAGTGCATCTGTACCAAATCTACGTTTCTTCCTAAGCGCTTGGCAGACGACTGGCAAGCCGACACCATTGACTGGCGTGTCAATCTCCACGGATAAGCAGCTAGCTTGGTTGCAATGCAAATATCTTCTTTGCCTGAACCTTGATAGTCCCTGCTGAATCGTCCTAGGAGTTGTTCGCTGCGTCCATTTAATTTCCCCGTCCCATAGGAATCGCCTGTGTCAAATAAAGTCACGCCGTTACTTACACAAAGGTTAAAGACGGCTTGTAACTGGTCATCCATGCTTTCGTCATATCCCCAAAGCAGGCGGTTGCCCCATGCCCAAGTCCCGCAGCCCATAATTGGGAGGGAGAGTTTTTGGTTAATTTGCATCGTTACTTGACTGACTTAATGGCGAACATTGTCAAGTATCTAGACCAGCCAAAAACTCAATAAGCAATTGATTGACCTCGATCGGACGCTCCTGTTGAATCCAGTGTCCCGCTCCTGACAACAAAACCTTCTTCTTCAAGTTTGGCACTGTTTCTTCCATTGCGTCGAAAGCTTGTGGGCGCATCGCAATCACCGGGTCGAACTCCCCTGCCACAAACAGTGTAGGCTGGCGCAGCTTTGCGCCACTCAGAAAAGCTGTCAATTCCCAGTTCCGGTCAATGTTACGGTACCAGTTTAGCCCGCCCCGAAAACCTGTCCGTTCAAACTCGCCTGTGAAAAAGTCGATGTCTTGTTCAGTTAACCAGCTAGGAAGCGTCTCTGGCTGTGTGCCAGTATCAAGAAGCTTCTCAGATTTACCGAACATGTAGCGCCATCGCTTCTGGGGTGGCGAGTCTCCCGACGCTGAGTAGAGAAACATGGTTATCGCCTTGCGGACGTCCGCCTCCAGTTCCACCTCGGCTAACCCTTCCTCTTGGAAATACAACTGGTAAAATTGGTTCTCGCCCGCCATTTGTTTCATGGCATCTGTAGGACGGATGCTTGTCCAAACTCTTGGGACGTAGGGGACGCTAAGCAGAATGGTGGCTCGGAAGATGTCTGGTCTTAACAGGGAACAATACATGGCAACAACTGCCCCCCAATCATGACCAACGATGACCGCATGTTCTTGCTAAACGTCACCAGCGATCGCGTCTATATTAAAAGTTGTTAATCAAGCCCCTTTAATCAAAAAGGTCAAAGGAGTACCTATGACCACTGAAACCAATCTGCAAGCAAACCTACGTGACGCGAGTCCTGCGGATAGCTTCGCTAACGCACCATTTGAAGAGCAAGGAACATTCCAATGGACAAAGCAGTGGTACCCAGTAGCTGTTGTAGAGTTCACAGACCCATCTCGACCCCATGCCATGCAGTTACTGGGCAAGGATATGGTCTTGTGGCGGGATGGTTCCGGCAAATGGCGTTGCTTTGAAGATGTTTGTCCCCATAGACTAGTTCCTCTTTCTGAAGGTCGCGTTGAGTCTGATGGCACACTAATGTGTGCTTACCACGCTTGGCGCTTTGATTCTGAGGGGAACTGCGTCAGCATCCCCCAGTCCAAAGACAAGCAAACCGAGGCTAAACACTGCTCAAACCCTAAGTCCTGTGCTGTTGCCTACCCGACGCAGGAGCGCCAGGGTCTATTGTGGGTATGGCCAGAAGCTGGTTCCCAGGCTCAGATTGAAAGTCAATTGAGGACACCGCGCATTATTCCAGAGCTTGAAGATAACTCGGACAAGGTGGTGAAACTCTCTTGGAGTTTACGCGATCTTCCCTATGGATGGGACTTTTTCATGGAGAATGTCGCAGACCCAGCCCATGTACCTGTCTCTCACCACGGGATTATCGGAAACCGATATAAGGACGCCAAGTACTATGACATGATTGGCATCCGGGAGATGTCTACCCAGGAAGGTTTCTCCTTTGAAATCACACCAGTCAATCCACCTATCGCGCAAGCGGTTCACGACTTTCAACCGCCTTGCCTTATGAGAATTGTCTCAACTGCCAAGGATGGCGGGAAGATGATCTTAGCTTTATATGCCAGTCCAATCCGTCCTGGATGGTGCCGTACTATCGGATGCCAGGTGTTAGTAAAAAATGACGCGGGCGAACAGCCGAAAGGTTTTGCCTTCTTTGGGCTACCGATGCCGACCTGGTTAGGTCATGTGTTGGGTTCCCTGTTCCTGCACCAAGATATGGTGTTCCTCCATTACGAGGAGAAGATCGTAGCCAAGCGAAGCAAGGGCAAATGGCTGGATACAGTCTTTACACCTAATCCTCAAGACAAGATGGTAATCACGTTTCGCCAGTGGCTGGAGAAGAGAGCCGGAGGTGGTATCCAT
>DATNPI010000743.1:0-6433 GCA_036703325.1 Coleofasciculaceae cyanobacterium | reverse complement strand
GTATCTTAGTGCCGGTTGCCCAAAAGGTTAATTGTGGAGTGGCTATTCAATTTATTGACGAGTAGATGAAAAAACGCACACATTAGCTTGAAGCGACACAATTGATGGCGAAAAAGACAAAACTCATAACTATGAAATTGAAAAAGGTAATTGGACTAGGGGGACTACTTCTGGGGTTGACTCTACTTATTGGAGTTAGTGCCAGCAACATCAAGGCTTCAGATCATGACGACGGTGAGACCGAAATCAAGAGCCGCCATCTAAATTTGACCGACCTGTTTGTATTTCGAGAAAAAGACCAGAATCCGGGTGCTGGTAGTGACCTGGTCTTCATCATGAACACAAACCCGCGCTCACTAGCAAGGCAGCAGTATTACTTCAGCACTATAGCCCGCTACGAGTTCAACGTGACGCGCGTTACAGATAACAACGCTACTCCCACGGGCAAGCCCAACGTAGTGCTGCGATTTGAATTTGGCCCACCAAGCGGTACTGGTCAGCAGGACATTAAGGTGACCGCAATCCGGGATGGAGTTACGAGTGTTTCTACAACATCCCTCCGCACTACCCCGGTGTATGGTGCCCCGCCCCCAATAGTTAATCAAGTCTCCCTGGGCGGCTCGACTTTAAGTGTATTTGCTGGACTCCGAGAAGATCCATTCTTCTTTGATGTCGAGCAATTCTTCCGGGTTCGTGCAGGTGCCCTAGGTCTCGGGCCGAAGGTGGGCTTCCGCCCCCCCAACACAGCTGTTGACTTTACTAAAGGCTACAACGTCAACGCGATCGCTGTACGAGTGCCAGTGAAGTTCTTGCTGAGTGCAGCTTCGCAGAGGGTCAGGACGTTCGATGTTTGGCAGACGATTTCAGTACAAGGAGGAAACGGTCAATACGTCCAATATGAGCGGCTAGCACGACCAGCGATTAACGAAGGCTTGGTTGTCAGCAACGACTTTCTCAATGCGCTCAACAGCGTCGGACCCGATTTTGAGGCGGCTGCCCTAGCTGGTCAACAACCTGCGGCTAGCATCGCTGGGCCAATTGTGGGTGAAGCGAAAAGGACGCTGCTGGCTCTTGGCAATAGTGATGCCAGAGCGAATACCCTGCTGGGTGCCTTTTTGCCGGATGTCATGCGGATTGACACAACAGGACCCAGTGGATACGGTAATGCCCTAAATGCTAAGGGTAGTCCCATCCGTGGTCGCAAGCCCGCAGATGATGTTATAGACATCACACTCAGTGTATTAACCAATGGAGCAGTTACCAGCGATAACGTCTCCTATAGTGGCACACCTGGTAACCCAGCACAGGGTCACAAGCCATTAGCGACTACGTTCCCCTACCTGGCTCCGCCTAACTAACAATAACGGGGCTTACGCGCTAGGGCGTGTTTTCAAACCCGAAGATCCCCCCCTGCCAGAGTTAAAAAGGGGGGAGAATTCAGTCAAAGTCCCCCTTTTTAACTCTGATTTAGGGGGATCTACATCGACAGCAACGAAGCCAATAAAGTTTGAAAACACGCCCTAGCTCCCGTTCCTCCCTGCCCCTAATCCCCCAAGGGGGTTCCGAGTTCCCAACTTTGCGAGGAGAAGATTCTGGTTCCCCCAGAATTGGGGGGTTAGGGCGGCTTTTCAGCAGATAGTGCGTAAGTCCTGAGTAACAAACCAGAGCGAGCGGTGCGCCCGCTATACGGAGCGCTGAGTTGCTGCCCGCTCTTTTTCAGAGAAATTGTTATGAAATGTGCTAACTATCACGAACACAGAGACAAGTCAGGAATTCGAAGACGTTTCTGGATAGCGCTCTTGGTTGCACTGCCGGTTGTCGGTATTGTGCTATCTGTGCCCGTCGCTCTGCACCTTTGGAATGGAGAGGCTGGACTCAACACCCCTTACCGCTACCGCTTTTCTCGACCATCTCCCGGCAGTATCACGCAGGCTCTGGGAAAGGAGATAGCGTTCTACCAGGAACGCATTAGCAGGACTCCTGAAAATGGACTGGATCGGGCTTCAGTAGCCAGCACCTACCTGAAGATGGCTCGTGCCACTGGGGATACCAGTTGGTATTTGCTAGCAGAGCAGTCAGCCCAACAGTCATTGGTCAAGTTACCCTTTCAGAATGACGGTGCTGTTCTGGCATTAGCTCAGGTTGCACAAGCTCGACATGACTTTGCCGAAGCGATTCGCTTGGCTAAACAGGTCTCTGGGAAAGACGATGCCCTCCCGATCATGGTCACAGCAAAGCTGGCTATGGGCAAGGTGGAAGAAGCCAGCGTTGCGGCTGATGCCTTGGCAAACCGTATCCCCACTCTCGGACCCCTGACATTACGGGCACTAGTAAAGGTAGCTCAGGGGAAGGATGAGGTCGCAATTCAAAACTTCCAGCAGGCTCTGGCTGTCGAACAATCAGGAGAAACGGGTGGTTCCATCTGGGCGCGAACGTTGCTTGGTCGCTTTTACTTTAAGCGGGGGCAACTAAAAAAAGCCCGCGAACTCTATCAAGAAGCCCTGCGCGTCCTGCCACAATATCCTCCAGCAATCTTGAATCTGGCAGAATTGGAAGTTCGGCTTGGAGATTACAAGGCTGCTGAACGCCATTACTCACAAGTCTTCCTCACCTCACAGCGCTCTCCTACTGTGTACGATCACATCGTCATGCGGGGCATGGCTCGCGTGAAGGAGTTATCAGGTGACCAAGCAGCAGCTAGGGAGTGGCACGACAAAGCCGAAGCACGGTTACGCCAGGATCTGATCGGCTTCGGACATCGGCGCGAGTTGGCGCGTCTGCTGCTAGAGCGAGGTGGCTCTAAGGATATCGCTGAAGCTCTGACCTTGATGCAGGCAGAGGTGCGTGTCCGCCGCGATGCCGAGACGCTTGACACCTTAGCTGATGCACTCTCTCGCTCAGGTCGCTGGCAGGAAGCAAGAGCAGCAATGCAGGAAGCCCTGCGCTCCGGCATCCGTGACCCCGGACTTTTCTATCGGGCAAGCGCAATCGAACAAGCACTGGGGAATCAACCTCAGTCCCTTGCCTTCTCTCGGCTTGCTCAGGAGACTGACCCCACGTTCGACCAACACGCTCAACGGGCATTAGGGTTGGGGGTTGGACTTTTAGGGATGAACTGAAATCATTCACACCGAAGTGGGATCTACATAAATAATGAACAGAAAGTGGCGTCAATATAGGCTTGTACTCCTCTCGTTTCTAGGGTCGCTGTTGCTCTCAATAACCGTTGCAACCCCTGGCCTCACTCATTGGGCTGACCTAGCCGTTGCTGAAATCTTAGTGGGTAAGACAGAAACTCAAATTACACTAACTTTTCCTACAGGTTTAGTAGCATCAGCGGACGACAACCGGGATGGCCAGCTGTCATCTGATGAAGTACGCACTCATCAAGCAGAGCTTCAGAACTTCCTTCAGGGTCGCATCCGCCTTACCGATGGGGAAAACCACAACGGTACTCTGTCCATCAAACCGTCAGAAACATCTGCTCTCCCGGCGAATCTGAAGGTTACTGCTGGCACTCATAGCACTTTAGTGCTGGTCTACACTTGGCCCAAGCTCGTTCAAGGGCTAAAGATCCATTACGACCTGTTCTTGCCGGGAGTGCCCACTGCTCATTGTTTGGCGACTATCTCCCACCCTGGACAGGTACAAAACTATATCTTCAGCCCTGAAAACCGTGATCTCTCATTAATGCCTGGTTCGGCTTGGTTAGCGGCTGGGAGCCTGATCGCGATCGCTGGTGCTTTTGTCTGGGGCGGAATGCATGCGATGTCTCCGGGACATGGGAAAACGATAGTTGGTGCCTATCTGGCAGGGTCGCGTGCCACTGCCCAACATGCGCTGTTCTTGGGGCTGACGACGACGATTACTCATACCACTGGGGTGTTCGCTTTAGGGCTGGTGACCCTGTTTGCCTCCCAGTACATCTTGCCAGAGCAACTGTATCCCTGGTTAAGCTTCCTATCGGGTTTAATGGTGGTTGCCATCGGTCTGAACTTGTTCATCAGCCGTATACAAGGTGCCCAGTGGCTTAAGCGATCGCCTTTTGGACACAGCCACGCTGGCAACCATTCTCACGAGCACCATTCCCACGACCATCACGACCATCATCACCACGAGCACCATTCTCACGACCATCATCACCACCACGAACACGGGCATAGTCATGCTGACCACTCACATTTACCTCCAGGCGCTGACGACGCGCCAATTACCTGGCGTAGCCTCCTTGCCTTGGGTATCTCTGGTGGTCTGGTGCCCTGTCCTTCAGCCCTGGTTTTGCTGCTGAGTACCATTGCTCTGGGTCGTATTGGTTTTGGACTCGTGCTGGTATTAGTATTCAGTTTGGGACTAGCAGGAACACTAACCGGACTGGGATTGCTGCTCGTTAGTGCTAAACGGCTCTTTGATCGGCTGCCAAAACAGGTTCGACTAGTGAGAATGTTGCCTGCTGTGAGTGCACTGTTCGTCGCGCTGCTCGGCTTGGGAATTACAACGCAAGCACTCGTGCAAATTGGGCTGATTAGGTTATAAAGAGGACAAATCAGCAACCTTGCCGTTTAGAGGCATCACATCCGTTCACAAAAGGTCGCTTTTTGAGAAAACCCATAAGTGCGATCGCTCACGGTGCGATTGGTACGAGGTTCAATAGTGTTATTTTTGGACAAGCCCTAAGTTCTGTCATCAATAACCTTGGGCAATTATCACTGTGTTTTGAATCGATCAGATATGACCAGCAGCCATCAAACCACCAAGCGAAAAGTTATTGGGTTGCTACCTGCGGGTGGACAGGCAACAAGGATTTCTCCCTTACCAGCTAGCAAGGAGTTGTACCCAGTTGGCTTTCGGCGTGTGGATGAAGGCGGTAGCCTGCGACCTAAAGTCGTTTCTCACTATCTGCTAGAGAAGATGCAACTAGCAGGCATCGACCAGGCATACTTTGTGCTGCGTTCAGGTAAATGGGATATTCCTGCCTATTTTCGGGATGGCACAATACTGAAGATGAACCTGGGCTATCTGATTATGAACTTGCCTTTCGGTGTCCCTTATACATTGGAGCAAGCTTATCCGTTTGTGCAAGATTCCCTGGTAGCCTTGGGTTTTCCCGATATCCTTTTTGAGCCTGAGGATGCTTTTGTAAAGTTATTAGCTCGACAAGCAACTAATCAAGCGGATGTTGTCTTGGGATTATTCCCCACGAATCAGCCTCAGAAGGCAGGTATGGTTGATTTCGATGAAACAGGTCTAGTCCGCGTGATTATTGAAAAACCTCCCCAGACTGATTTGCGCTATATGTGGGGCATTGCGGTTTGGACACCTGCCTTTACGCAGTTTATGCATGAGTATTTAATAGAGGTCGAGGCGAATAAGGTGCGAAGCGATGTTGACAGCAATCTACCGCCGCAATCCGAGTTACCGATTGGAGATGTAATTCAGGCTTCTATTTATAAAGGTTTTCGAGTAGAAGCTGAGGTATTTCCGCAGGGTAGCTACCTAGATATTGGTACACCGGATGATTTGGTGCGAGCGGTGACGCACTATGCGGCTCAAACACCGACGGTACATCCTTGACATCCTCCCCGTCCTACAAACCATCATCTGGCTAAATAGCTGCCACTGTAACTCAACAGATGGCAGCAATAATCCTATTGGTGGGATAGTGGTTTATCAAGCAGCAGCAAAAGCTCAAACAACAGCACTTTGCGTCATCATCACGATAAAGATACCAATGCTTGTTGCCACTAAGACAACACCCAAAGCAATTGATTCACCTAAATGTTTTTTAGTTTGTGTAACTTTCATTTTTTTTCTTTTTTATTCTGAGTGTAGATAATGAAGAATAACAGGATATGACAAAGGAACATGAGAAAAAGTAAAACTTCTTAAATAAACGCAATCTTGCTTAATGTTATTTGGCGATTTTACTGCACAGAATTGTAAAGGAAAGTGCCTTTACCTTCCGCACTATCGCCCCCCTCAGCCCCAAATTTTGGGGGAAAGGGGAAGCAATAGCCAATAGGGCTTTATTCCCTCCAAAGTTGAGGGCGAGTGGGTACATCCTGTTAAACTCTAAGGCTGAATTTCCTTAACATACGACAACCAACTGCTAATCGACTGGAAGCCAACGGATTCGTAAAGCCGGGTTGCACTCGTCAGACTCTCGGCATCAACACCAAGCTTCACCCTCTCTACACCCGCCACCTTTAGTTGGCTCATCTGGGCGAGTAACATCGCTCGTCCCAACCCCAGCTTACGGAAGCCACGTCGTGTACCCAAGAGCTTAATCCAGCCCTCATTGCGCCCACTACGGAGATTATCTTCCCGGTTGATGTAGCCAACGCAGAACGCTGCCAATGTGCCGTCTGGTGCCACAGCAATCAAATTAAGTTCTGGTCTATAGTTTGGGTTTTCTAGCCAGTGTCTGACTGTCTCC
>DATNPI010000738.1:0-9661 GCA_036703325.1 Coleofasciculaceae cyanobacterium | reverse complement strand
ATCGGCAGTAAACCGACATCTGTATCCATCCTGTGTGCTCCTCTCAACCCTTTGTAGAGGAGCATTGTTTTTTAAAAGACCTACGCACCCTTTACAGACAGGACTTACTCAGTTGCCCCTCTAATAGCATTTTGGATTTTGGACTTCGGCGTGCAGTTCGACAAGCTCACTGTCCGCGCGGTAACTGAGCCTGTCGAAGTTCAGTCGAACGATTTTGGACTTCGGCGTGCAGTTCGACAAGCTCACTGTCCGCGCGGTAACTAAGCCTGTCGAAGTTCAGTCGAACGATTTTGGATTTTGAAAGCCTTGCCAATCGGTAGTTTCAGAAATTCAAATGTGTCAAATTTAAGCCCAAATGGTATAACCGACCAACGAAAGGGGAAACCCGATCTAATTTCCTCCAGATTTAGGAAACTAATCGGCGGATATTACCTAAGTCCTGAGAGAATTTTCGATGCCTTAACGCAAGAAACCATTTTTTTGGGGAGGCAACTAATTGACCAGCACTGGCGTCTTCACAATTAGGTTGTTCAGAGAGCGCCCAGCTTAAAACAATCACAATTCGGCATTTTACTGCTTGAGTAACCAAAATGATTTAGCTGGGAAGTTCTAGGAACATTTAACGCCGTCTCAGGTCTATTTCCTTAACAAGACAATCACCTTTGGAGAACGCATCAATGTCTATCTTTCATCGCTGGCAATCCGGAACGGCTGCATTTTTGGCTCTTGGATTAACGGCTAGTGCTATCGCACCGCTTGTGGCACCTGCACCTTCTTTTGCTCAATCAACCAATTTTTCCGATGTTTCCTCAAGCTATTGGGCTCGGGACTTTATTGCAGAACTGTCGCAGCGCAATATCATCGCCGGGTTTCCCGATGGCACTTTCAAACCAGATACCCCGGTGACAAGAGCGCAGTTTTCGGCAATGCTGCGTAAAGCGAATGCATCCTTTAAAAAGGCAAACATTCGCAATCCGATTAGCTTCGTGGATGTTCCAGGCTCATACTGGGCATCTTCTGCGATTCAGGAAGCCTACACTACCGGCTTTTTGGCAGGTTATCCCGGTAATATCTTTAGACCGGAACAAAATATTCCCCGTGAGCAAGTCTTAGTTTCTCTGGCTAATGGACTGAATTATTCGTCCAACACTCCAGCATCAACTGTTCTGAGTTACTACAACGACGCCTCAGATATTTCTGGCTTTGCTCGCGAACCGATTGCAGCGGCGACAGTAAATACCTTAGTGGTAAACTATCCTAGCCTCAAAACCCTGAATCCCACTCGTAATGCAACTCGTGCAGAGGTAGCGGCTTTCATCTACCAGGCACTTGTCAAACAGGGGCAAGCGCAGGTGATCAGTTCGCAATATATCGTTAATCCGACGCCAGTGGCGAGCAATATCACGATTCCAGCAGGAACTGTTATCCCTGTTAAGTACGCAAAAGACAAAATTCTTGTCACAAAAGACGAAACAGTACCACTAACAGTGACGGTGGATCGCAACATCACAACCTCTGACGGCAGATTGCTGATTCCTGCGGGAAGTCAGGTTATTGGTGAACTGCGTCCCGCCCAAGGTGGTTCTCAGTTTGTGGCGAAGACGCTGGTTATGGGTGGTCAACAGATGGCAATTAATGCCTCTTCTCAAACGATTACCAAAACTGAAACCATTCGTAAGGGTATTAATGTTGGGAATGTTGTGAAGAATACGGCATTGGGTACAGCAGCTGCCGCTGCAATCTCAGCCGTTACCGGCGACCGGGCGATCGCTACTGAGGAACTCTTGATTGGGGGCGGCGCTGGCGTGGTGTTGAGCCTGATCCAAAACTTCCTTGGTCGTAATAGCATTGATCTGATTTCCATTGAACCCAATACAGACTTGAGTCTCAAATTAAACTCAGACTTGGTGATTAGCACCAAATAGGGGAAATACCAATCAGATAACGTCTTTGTGATTGCCCATAATACAAACCGTACAAAGCGATCAGGTTCAGAGTTTGTATTGTGGTCAGACAACCGGACTTGAGATGACGGATTGTGAATTCGTGAGTGCTTGACGTGTTTCCTCCCCCAAGAAGGATGCTGTTGGCGGATTCATAGCCCTCGAAAGTTCTCTGTGATCGGCTTCCACACACTTTCGGGGTTTCTAAGCTTCTAAGCTATTCGCCAACACTCTTCGTAACCAGTCAGAACACTATCTAGGCTTTACACAAGGCGCGATCGCACAGCACACTGCTCTTGATTATCGCTCTTCTGGAGCCTTATCTCAAAATGACTAGTTTTAGCCTGCTTAGGAGTAGGCGCTCCTAGTAGATACTGTATCTAGTCATACTATCAGTAACCATACCACAAATGTTGTTCCTCTCACTGCATTGTCTCGAACTTTAGCAATTAAGGATTTCGAGTTTTGTTTACCCCAAACGGGTTGTGCTGGACTAAAGACTTCAATCTGTCCCTGCATTTGTTCGATTAGCTCTTTGGCAATCGCCAAACCTAAACCACTACCAGGAATTGCTGTTGCTGCCTGAACACCCCGGTAGTGACGCTCAAAAAGATGTTCTAAGTCTTGCGGTGGAATCCCAGGCCCGGTGTCAGTGATGGCAATAGCCAATGTTTCACCAAGAGAGGTTTGTCGCTTTTCCCCGACTCGGATATCAATCCGTCCGCCTGCTGGAGTGTACTTTAAGGCGTTATCGATAAGATTGCTCAATACCTCGCGTAATGCCTTAGCATTCCCTCGCACCGATGGTAAATCTGACGCGATTTGTACTTGTAACTCTAAATTGCGTTCTTGAGCGATCGCTCTAGCGGAAACGACGAGTGGTTCTAAGACAGCGGCTACTGAAAACGATTCTAAGGTTAGAGCTTTACCCGGAAGTAGGGAGTTGGTAGCCGATTCTGGGGAAGCATCAGCAATCGACCGTCCCCCTGGAAGTGCCAGTGGCGCTAGATCTACTTCACTCTGGTCAAGGCACTCATCGAACTGTTGTAGTAACTCTTGCAAGCGATCGCTCTCCCGTACAATACTGGAAGCAACTTCCTGGTTTCTATCTCCAGGTAGCACTCGCTTGACTAGCAACTTGCCAAACGTCCGTAAAGCCGTCAGGGGGTTGCGAAATTGATGCAGGAGGTCATCCAGGCGATCGCGTTGTTGGCCTTGTAGATGGCGCTGTTGAGCCAACTGCTGTTCAAACCACACTCGGCGCTGATCCATCATGTAAGCGATCGCTAAAGTCCGAGCAATTCGTTCAATAGTCGTCTTTTCTCTCTCGTTCCATGGTCGGTCTTCACGACTCGTCACTAACAACCCCATCACAACCCCTTCATGGATTAGGGGCAAAATAATTTGGCGCTGCCGTCTTAAGTAATTTTCTTCCCAATCTGGTGAGGTTGAATCCACCTCTTGGTCATTATCCGATGCCTGAGGAAGCAGCCGTGGTAACGCTCTTGCCAATCTAGGAATGGTGTCAATCTTGCCTCGAAACTCAGGCAATACCAAGTCCCTATTATCCTCTTCCCACACTACAGTGGCTTCAGGATAGATCACCACAGGAATTAGTTTAGCCTGGGTTCCCTCTACCAGTTCTTCTGTTAAATACACAGCGCCGCTAGTTGCTCCCAGCCCTTGAGTTAACACTGCCACCTGCGATTGACACAAAGAGACAAATTCTGAACTGGCAGGAATGAACATGAGATTCGAATACTTATCTGTGACAGTGCTGTTGCCTTAAAACCGATATCGGCCACTTCTCTATATTGTCTAACCGATTCAACAACTTTCTATGAACCCTAAGTGGAACTGGTAATCGGAAAATATTACATTCTGTTAAGAATAGTATAGATTTTCATAAGGAAATTTTGCCTTAGAATATCCGTTAGTTCGTCTTCACCTTTGCCATTGAGGCACTTAGCAGTTTTGTATCAATCTATAAAAATAAGTTGATCTTTTGAACTCAAGCAGATATACTTGCGACGGCTTTTGTAACTAACATTACAACTGTCAGCAGAAAGAGGAGGTAAAGAGGTTGGCAAGAAGACGCAAGCGCAAAAGTCGCCGCCGCCAGGAAGGGCGTAAGATTCTGGAGCACGTGCCTCAGTATAATCTCGAAAGCGGTGAAGATAAACCGGTTACAGCAGCAAGAAAGTATATTCAATCAGCAGGGATACTTCCACCCGCTCTGCTGCTAGTGAAGCGAAATGAACACACCACAGACCGTTATTTCTGGGCAGAAAAAGGGCTGTTTGGTGCCCAATACGTTGAAGAGAATCATTTTCTGTTTCCCAGCCTACGGATACTCGAATCCTCCGTAGAAGCGGTTCCAGTGGCGGTTCATAGCCGCTGATACATCACTGGGAAAACTTGGTGACAAGCGCTTTTATCTAGCCCTACTCAAGCAACAAAGGTTTGAGTAGGGCTAATTCTTTGGTTTTGACGCCTCCCACGGCTAGAGTTTGAGCGGAAACTCTGTCGCTATTAGTGGTTAGTGGAGAGTTCACCGGAAGGCTTGAGCTGTAGAGCCTGTTGCAACTCTCGGAGTTCATCGCGATGGGCAGTAACGGTAAGAAGACTTTGCGTACCAGTTGCTTGAGTGGGTACGGCTTCCACTTTCAGCGAAACCTGCTCATTTCGTCCCGCTTTTTTCCAATAAAAGACTCCAGCAGCTGGGGACAGTAAAACTAACCCAAAAAAAATGCTAGTGAACGTTGGATAGAGCAACGACAGAACCAGGGCAATACAAAGGATTCCTGAAGCCGCGAGTACGGTTAAAAAAATTGCCAACAACCAACTAGGTCGAACAAACCCTTGAAATATGACTTGATTAGTGGCGGCATCGACGGCTGCCACTCGGTAGGCTCTCTGGTCAAAATATTGCTGCAACCGACTTACAAGTGATTCTTCTGGTTCTTCTGCAATCAACGTCACTTGTTGCGTTCGGTCTTTAACAGAAGCTCGGATGAAGAAAAATAAACCTACTGCCAACAACAGCGTCAGCAGGAATGTAGAAGAAAGAATGGTTGTATTCACGAATTTTTTATTAAGATGTGCATCCTTTGCTACTACTTTACAATTGGTTATACGATTTTGGATTTTGGCTCCCCCTGATTAAGGGTGGGGGTGGGATTTTGGATTGGCGGGATCTAACCGCTTGCCCTTAGAAATCCCAATAAACCACCGATTAGGCTCTAAGCTAATTGCGCTCGACATAGCGCAGGTTGAACTGGTAGATTGAATACTTTTGACGAAGCCGTGAGGATTACATCAATCCTGGGTGAACTCCCAAATCAATACATATTCTCAGTTGAGAATGATTTTAACGCATGATGACTTGGATCGTAGTACACCCCTCAAATCTGATAGACAATAATTTCAGACTCTTTGAATTAAGAAAATTATCAGAGCTGACAACAAAGGTGTGCGTAGGTGGGTTGCTAGCCGCTTATTGGAGAGAAAATTCCCCTAAGAGAATGCGTCATCCTAGGCGGCTGCTAGATCGGCGTTTTCTCTAGCTCCCTGAGTCGCACTGTATGCCCACTATCTGAACCTTTTCTCTAACCGAGTGCTAGAAACTATGAGATGGCTTGGTGACCATGATTCATATAGGCTCGCCAAAACCCAGCAAGTTCCTGAGCTTGGTCTCGCCACTCTGAGCGGATTTGATACATCCTGCGGGGGCGTCCTCGTCCTTCCACTTTTTTCCAGTAGCCTGAGATTGCCCCTGACTCTTCAAGAAACTTCAGTGCGCTGTAGAGGACCGTGTCGGATAGTCGATAGGTTGGGTAATCATGTTCCAGTTGTTGGATCAGGTGTGTTCCATAAGATTCTCCTTGCAATAAAACAGACAGAACGTAACATACGGCTAATTCTTTGTTGAGATAGTTGGGTGGAGGGTCTCGAAAAAACTGATAGATATCCTCAAATTTCATCTGCATAGTCCGCTGAATATCCCAGCCAACCGGATTTGAATGGGAGAGTTTTCTTGAAACTAACGATGCTTCGACACCCCTGAAAACTCACACATGCACGCGCATGTCTTTCAAAAAGCAAACAACCTCAGCCGGTTAATTGCCCTCACGCTTTATAGCAAAGCTTTAAGGAGCGTGTACTCCATTCGTTGGTTTAGTGACGTCAGATGCAACCCAGCTAAATAATCCTGATCAATTTTAGCGAAGTCGCCAAAATCTCTTTCTAACAACCCCTAAGGTGTCCTTAAGGTGACTTTGCCCATAGATGTTCCTGTTTTGCGTCTATCCCGAGTTTGACATCAGGTTGTAAGCATTTATCTTTTCTACTCGCTTTTGGAAGCATATTCCGCATTCTTTACTTTTTTAATCTCCTCAATATTGAATTTGGGTCTGAGAGTTGCCTGTTGCGGTAAAGCCGCAGCGGTAGCATCAGGGATGATCAATGGCTTTTGGAGCTGAAGCACAAGCTTGCAAGACTCTTAGGTAAGGTTTGAGAGGAGAACTCTTGTAATTGGTAAAGCGTCTACTAGATCAAATTTGTGGGGGATAGAGTGAAAGGCATTCTGTCCGTTGGCGCTTTTGGCTCTTGGATGCACTATTGATTGTTGCACCTCCACTCCAGACTCATGTCCCGCAACTCTCGTAGGGGAGCGCAGCAGGGTAAGCAAAACGTTTCGCTAGTCTGGATCTAGCGAAACGTCGTCCCACCGAGTGATTGATTCAGCAAACATTTTCACGAAAAAGCAAGAAGTCCACGTCATACTCCTAAGAAACTATTAAGCAATGTGAATTCCTCATACACTTACTTCCGGATAGGCCTGCCAAACTTCCTTGATAATTTTGCCCGTTTGATCAAATTGCACCTGATATGACATTGACAAAACGACGACAGGTCCTCGGCTGGACTTCGCGGTGATTTGAATTTGCGCTTCAACGCTGCGATCGCGCTGCTGTTGTTTGACTACTTGGAAGTCCTTAATTTGATACTGCGAGAAGAATTGCCGCCAGGCTGAGTAGATTAAGTGCCCCTGGTAAACTTCTTCCACATCCGAAGCGCCATAGGAGCGCTTGAGTACGGCTTCATCACTGTATCGGCTGGCTAAAAGCTCCGGATTTTCGGACGCGATCGCACTCCAGTGCCTTTGAGCCGCCGATAGTGGAGTAGCACCGACAGTACCTTTGTACAGTGACAAAGTACAGACCAAAGCAATGGCGCAAGTTATGTGGGATAAACGTTGTTTCAAAGTAGGTCTGATAAGCTCCATCGTTCTGTTTCCTCTTCGATTGGGCTACGAAGGAAAAAGGAAGCGGCAGGAGGAGCTGGCGTTGCTACCCTGAACCTGCACTTTCTAGGAAGACGAGGAGCTTGAGCTAAAAGTTCTCGATGCTTTACATTTTTTAGAGAAAATTGCGTCGCTTCAGTTTTATGGCAGTCATATCGACTAGATTGACTCAACTAACTACAAGAGCGGTTAGTACACGATGCACAAGGCAAGTAGCGAGTTAGGGGCAACCTAAACTCATGCCAGTCGGTCGATATTTCGGCGTTGCACAATCCTGATGTAATTTGACGCTTCAGCTCCACCTCTGTCCCTTTCCCCAGCGTAAGTTTTTCATAGGTACTCGCCCCTGCATCATCCTGCAATTGTGCAACGACACACTTTCGTTGCCAATTAACACACTCGCTACATTTATTGCTTAAACCCAGAGCCGAGCTAAAGAGCGATAAATGAAAGCTGACGATGTAGATATACCCTGGTGTGTTCAACCTGTATGACAGCAGAAGCAAGACGACTGTAGTTACCAGCCCAGTGCTTTCATTTTGGTAGACCTCTCAGGCTGTAATACCAGCGTATGACGCGTATTACTAATTATTATTGCAAAATGATAACATCAGTTAAAAAATCAGGCAAACTTTATCAAATCTTAAAAAATACTGAGTACACGCTAGCAACAGTGACGAACTAGCGCTACACTAAGCCAGCTTTCGCGTGAGAATGAAAGTGAGATAGGTTTTATTTAAGAGCTTCTAGCCCCGATGCAAGAAAAACCTGACAAGTCCTCACTGCCTCCAGCCCTTCAGCGCATCGCCTTTACACTTCGCACAGTCGGCGGGATTTCTTTCTGGCTCCAAACAGTTCTAGGCGTCATTTCAACCCTAGTTTTGCTCTTCGCGACCTTTAGCAGTAATGTTGGTCGCCAAACCAACCAAGCAAGTAATCAGGGAACTGGATTTGGCATCTTTTTCGCCATTTGTGGACTGGTGACGCTGGGTGTAGGCGCTTATTTTGCGTTCCGTTACACTCGCATTTCCAAAGAACTGCAAGTTTCTAATGCGGCTGGACGACCAAGCAAAGCAGACACGCTGCAAATCATCAGGCTCGGACTGATTGTAAATTTGGTGGGAATGTTATTGACGATTTTGGGAGCGCAGGCGATCGTCGGTAGCATCCTAGCGAAGTCTTTATCTCAGCCACAAGGAGCTTTCACGGCAATTGACCCTACTCGGTTTGTGCAGTCAGTGGACTTGTTTGTTGTCCAGGCAAACACTAACACCATTGCTGCCCATTTTGTGGGGATTGCCGCTTCCCTTTGGCTGTTCAATCGTGTAAATCGTTGATGCTGATTTATAAAGTGAAACTTAAACCTGTAGGGTGCGCTAACGAAGTATAATTCACCCTTTTCCGGTGGGCGTTACGGCTGTAATTTTACGTAGCCTATGTATTATTAATTACCAATCCCCTGTAAGCCTCCACAAGGTAGTTGAAGGTGCCAAATGTAGGCTGTAAAAGCATCCTTGGCTATCACAAGAAGTTTTTTCAGAATTTTAGGAACAAAATTGGTTACTTTTGATACAAATAACTAGGAAATCAATTTTGCGTTAACAAAGCGGACGCAGAAGCGTACTTCGCAAAGCCAAAATCTCCAAACACCAAAAATTTGTAGTACGACACTTCAGGGTGTGGAGTGTGGGCAACAGTATCTTCATAACCTTCATTCTCCCACTGAAAAGTGGGAAGTTTATTCGCTGTCAAGAGGCAAATTTTTTTGACTCTATTTGACAATAGTTTCATTTTACCATCGAGAATTTTTTCAATAAAACCCAAAATGTACGATCTAACAAACTTCACTCTAGATGATATGTACAAATGCGCGATCGCGCTACGAAATATGGACTCTGGCTGCAAAAGTATGGAAGAATTAGCGAATCGAATGATTCACTATCTCTATGAGCATCTTCTGGATGGGCAAACTGGCAACCGTGCCTGTTCTCTCGTTCGTTTTTTCAAGATTCATCCATACGGAGAGTTGAATGAAGAACTTCAGAAATCTGCCTTTAGGATAGCGAAAAGTAGCTTTATAAAGCCGTCTACCAAGTGCCTCACCCTGCTAGCAACAGCTGGTGATGAACCCAATTGGAACTCAAGACATACCTCCACTGGGCACAAAGCTATTCCGCTACTAGACAGAGATTTTGTAAACCAGGTTCCGATGATCTCACAACTCATTCAGCAGTTTGGTTTAGATATAGACGCTGTTCTAGAACCCACTCCAGAGTTACTTGCAGATCTAGAGAGCCACACCTTCAGCGTGTTCTATGTTCCTAATGCGTTAGATAGTGCCTATATTCCGGCTAAAAAAGATTTTGTAATTCCCTACCAAATTAAGTCCGTTCTGGGATTTGGAGGAATGTTA
>DATNPI010000709.1:0-12914 GCA_036703325.1 Coleofasciculaceae cyanobacterium | reverse complement strand
CATTGCGGGATTGCGTGAGGATACAGCTCGTTATGCCAAACGATTGGAAATCCAAGCGGTCAAATTCTGGCAAGCATGGTTAAAATCATTTTGACTACAGTAGTAGGGTAGGCGTTGCCCACCTTACCAGTAAAGATTCTGTGTAAGTCCTGGTCTAAAAAGACTACAAGGACGAGCGCTTTTTAAGACATCTTTTGCTTATACCATTTCACTTTTGACTTGCTACACATTGACCCCCGCTAACCCCCCTTATCAAGGGGAGAGCAAGAACTCTATCTGTAGCAAGCATTTAGAGAATTGGTATTAGTCCTTCTTTTTTTTGCCTTTTTCCTTATCCTTGTCCTTGTCCTTTTTCTTTTTGTCTTTGCTTTTTCCTTTGGTCTGTTTTGCTGCTTGTAAAATTACATTTCGGGCGACGGTTTGGGTGCCGGTGTGTTCATAGTAGTTGGTTGATACATCGAGGAAGGCAGCTAGATAGTCTAACTTGTCATCAGCAACGTTCATAAACTGTTGCAAGTGGTTCACTACTGTTTGTTGCGTTAACCCACGAGATGTCACCAAATTATTCATCCAGCCTTGAACTGAGCCAAAACTTTCACCAATAAAGCCCAATTTTCCGGCGGTACTGCCGCCAGGAATAGCGCTGCTGATGTTCTGGAATGTGGGATTTGCTTCTAATTCCTGAGGTCTTATCTGACTAAGGACTGATTGTGCTTTTAGGATGAAGTTGGGACCAAGGGGAATCAAACCATCGACGGCAACTAGGGCAGCCATCCGCATTACCGACTCATTATGGTAGTTAGCTAAGGAACCTCTAAAAGCTTCGATGTTGGCGGGAATGCCGTGAAGTCTGCAAAAAGCAATCAACTCGACTACGACTTTTAAGCACAGATCAATGGTTTGTACAGTGTCAGCTTTGGGAGTGAGTCGGTTTAAAAAACCGAGGAAGTTGATTTTCTCGCCAATTTTGTTAGCGAGTGCGGCTGCACCGATCGCACTATCAGCGCGATCAATGGTTTGATAAAGCCATAAGGTTTGTTGATACACCTCAGAGGGGTCTTTGTAGAGAGCGATCGCCTTCTCGCCAATTTCCTCAATTAAGTCTTTATCGGTAACACCTGTAACAGCACGAATCGTGTTTTCAAATCCCACCACGTTTTGCCACTCGCCGGGAACGACAAAATCAAGCGATCGCAGCATATAAACGGTCATGCTGCTAGTTGGCAGGTTATCAACCAATTTGGAGATGGATTGGTTCATTGATACAACTCCCTTTATGAAATTCTCTTGGTATATTCACTATTTGATTAGGCGTAGAACGCTCTATAGGCTGAATGCCATGAAGATAACTTAGTTAAGTGACTCGGCTTAATAACCTAAAGTTAAAGCACCAGGCCTACGAGGGTCAGAAGCGCCAGAAAAGACATTACCAGTACGCATAATACTTTGGGTACTGCCCATTGCATTTGTTACTACGACCTTATGCCCTTTTTCCATTAACAAGCGGACAGTGTCACCATTTAAGCCTTGTTCCACCCGGAGTTCATCGGGTAGCCATTGGTGGTGAACCCGGACGGCATTGGTTGCTTGTGCTATGTTCATTCCATGATCGATGACATTCATTATTACTTGCAAGGTACTTGTGATAATGCTGCTACCGCCTGGAGAGCCAGTAACGAGAAAAGGTTTTCCTTGTTTGATCACAATAGTGGGTGTCATTGAACTAAGCATCCTTTTCTCAGGCGCGATCGCATTAAATTCTCCACCAATCAAACCAAAGGCATTTGGCACACCGGGTTTAGCCGCGAAATCATCCATCTCATTGTTCAGAAGAATCCCTGTTCCCGGCAGGGTCAATTTGGTTCCGAACTCTAAGTTTAAGGTATAGGTATTGGCAACTACATTTCCATATTTGTCCATAACCGAGAAATGTGTGGTATCAATACTTTCTGCAAATTTGTTGGGATTTCCCGGCAAAACTTTATTACTAGGAGTAGCACGATTCTGGTCAATCTTCCGGCGCAACTCATCAGCATAACTTTTGGAAATTAAACCAGTAATGGGTACGGGAACAAAATCCGAATCGCCTAAGAACTTGGAACGGTCAGCATAAGCCAGTTTCATGCTTTCTGCCATGAGATGAATCGTCTGTGCTGTATTATGACCCAGGGAACTAATAGGGAATGGCTCTAACAAATTGAGGATTTGGATTAAATGCACCCCACCCGAACTAGGAAGAGGCATCGAGTAAATATCGTATCCTCGATAAGTGCCGTGAACGGAGTCGCGCATTACAGCGTTATAGGCTGCCAAATCTTCTTTTGTGATTAAGCCACCATGTGCTTTCATCTCAGCAGCAATAGCGTCTGCGATCGCACCTTTATAAAAAGCAGCCGCCCCCTCTTTTGCAATCTGTTTCAAGCTTTTTGCTAAATCTTTTTGAACGAGAAGTTCCCCGGCTTCGTAAGGAACCCCGCCTTCCTTATAAAAGATTGCCATACTAGCGGGAGAAGCCTGCATCCGCTTTTGAGCTTGAACCAGGGCCTTATGTAAATCTTGGCTAACCGGAAAGCCTTTTTCTGCCAACTCAATTGCGGGTTTTAAGGCACGTTCTAAAGAAATTGTGCCATATTTTTCTAGCGCCATTGTTAACCCCGCCACAGTTCCAGGGACACCAACAGCTAAGTAACTATACTGAGACTTTTCTGGGTCAACCTCACCCTTAGCATTGAGAAACATATCGCGAGATGCCGCTTTGGGAGCTTTTTCCCGATAATCTAGAGCGAAAGTTTCGTTAGACTTTGCCAGATGCACCAGCATAAAGCCACCGCCCCCAATATTGCCAGCGCGGGGCAAGGTAACAGCGAGAGTAAATCCGATAGTTACGGCAGCATCTACAGCATTGCCACCTTCTTTTAAAACCTCTAAACCTGCTTCAGTTGCAAGACGTTCCTGGGAAGCAACCATCCCACTTTGAGATTGAACCGGATGAAAGATATCTTTATCGCTGTAAAGTGCCGCATCTTGAGCAACAGCAATTCCGGCACTAATTCTTATAGAAAGGAAAATACCCAATACTAATAAGATTTTATTTCTGTGACTATATCTGATTTTTTTTTGAAAGTTGTTTTTGATTGACCTGTAATAGGTTCTAAGATTTTTTCTGATTGACATTAGATGAACCTTAAACTCAAAGAGATAAAGTTTTAATAAAAACAAATTAAATAATCAGCCGACTCAATTAAATATCGTAATGTAAATAATTCACAACTTAAGAGTCCAGGGAAAATATAACAATAGCTATAAAGCTATGTAGTTAAATTGCGCTATTTTAATTTTTGAATTCTGAGTTTTGTATATCTAAAGGGGGATGACAAAATGAAATGCAAACAAAAGTTTTGCCTTATTGGTGGAATCGGAGTTGGAGGGAGTCGAAATCTCCTTACCAACCTATATGAAGGATTTCATCCTTCATACTTACTACTTCATACTTTTTAATAAGTGCCACTTGCCAAAGTGTCACGCACCTTAGTCGCCGCCATAGCAAAAAAGCTGTAGTGTTATGTCATGTGTGAGGAGAGATTAGAAAGAAAAAGCTCTTGGGGTCGAAACACGGCAAGACTCCCAAGAGCTTTTTCCGTACAATGGCGCTGCACTACTTCGGTCATGCTAACTTTCAGCTTTACATCCGTAAGGAATTGATTAAGTCTTTAACTATTGCGATCGCATCTACGGGTGTTTCAGCGATGAACACAGTTGTAGCTGACAGGCTTGCAAAAAAACGCTGACTTTCTTGATGGTCTGTTAATAAAATGACGGGTTTGTTTGCCTTGAGAGCGAGTGCCACTTCCGACGCCGTACCCGCACCCATGCCACAGGCAATCACAACATCACTGGAGAGAACATTAATATTGTTTCGAGCGCTGCCCATGTCCGTGATAATAGCGATATCGACAGCATCAGAGATACCGTGAGTATCAGCTGTTGGCAGGATACCGATTGTAAGACCATTTGCCGCTTTTGCCCCAAGATTCGCGGCGTCCATCGCACCAGCATTCCTACCGCCTGTTAGCAGTACCCATCCTTCTTGAGCAATCAGTCTACCAAGTTCATAGGCATTGACACGGTCAACCTCTGATGCACTAGTCCCTGGTCCCATGACCCCAATCATAATTTTTCTCATCGCTAAATTAAAATTATTTTTCCAGAATATTACTATCCTCATTAATGTTTTTAATTTTTTTCAAAAAACTTATTTTTAACGTATTTATCGTTTTACGCTTTCAACTCTTACTCAATCAAATTCAGGAACAAAAAGAATACCAAATCCTTCTAATGAGAGTGTAGGTTACGCCATTCCGAGGAAAGGAGTGACATTGATTTGAATCAGGTATACGATTGATTGACAAGGGTGATATCTGTTCCCAGTCAAAGGTCCAGCGAAAACAGAGCATCCCAAATTTGCAAGGACACAGTTTAGGCAAGCCTGTAAGCCTAATTCCAACACAGCCTCAAAGAATACATTTGCAAAACTAGGATGCACCCCAGGAAAAATACCTGTCAGAGGGTATTTAGACCATCTCATCTTACCTAAATTATGTCTAAAGACATAGCTACTGCTGAAGAACTGTGCCCTAAAAACCACGCTCAGTTGAGTTATTCAGCGTCTTTAGAAATTTCACCTTATCGAAGATGTGAAGTTTGCAAATACTCACCCTTATCCTCCTCAATCATCCTTCAAATGGTAGAGGCTTGAGAACCAACCAATGGTTACCTTGAAAGAGATGCAAAGTGCATCTCCTCAGAAAAATCCGGAATCATTCCTGAACGTTTTTCCTACTTTGCATGAAGAAACTTAGAGTTCCTAAACTCTCAATACTCAGCAAATAGTCTTGTACTTCACACTGCTTTTGCGGGATTTGATAAAGCTACTAGCTGCCGCGATGCTTTGTGGTAGTTGTTGTGCCCAGCTAGACTCTTTCTCGCGACATTGCATCCTCTTTTCCCGTCTTCCAACTAGAACTAGACTCTAATTCAAATCACATGATTTTCTTAAGCTTACGCAAAGCCCTAGCTCGCTTGCAAACTTCTAGTGAATGTAAAGACGTCCAGTCTAAGTCGGCTCCTGCACTGTCTGAAAAAACTCGGCTGCTCCATAGGCTTAACTGCATTCACCTTGACGAAGATGAAGCCAATTGGCTACAAGCATACCTGACAATCATCCTGGAGAATCGCAATTCTCAAAAGACCTCTGAATTGGCTTCCACTACTCAGTCAGGTTGCATCGTGCTGGAGATGAGTGAAGAGGAACACCAGAAGTTTGCTAGCTACGTTGGAGGAAATAGCCATTGCCTGTTCCGCGCCATAGTTGAGAATGACAACAGCCAGACTCAGACGCAGAAGCTGGCAATCGTGGGTGAGCATGGGCTACGTTTATTCCGCGTACTAGTCCAGAGGCGCAACCGGAGTAATTGATACCAAGTTGCGGTCAAACGTAGTAAGCTGCTTTGCATTTAATCTGCATAGTCTACATTCAGGTTTTGTGTCAGTAGTCAGTTGTCCGTTGCGCGTTGCAACTGACTACTGACAAAAAACCATACTGTGTCAAGTCTTGATTTATGTCTTGGATGGAGCGATCTTTCAGTAGTAGCCGCTAACCTTATCAAGTCCAGGGAATTATAAGGAACTATTGAAATGTCTGCCCACTTCCTGTTATATGGTGCCAATGGCTATACCGGAACCCTGATTGCCACTGAAGCCATCAAGCGAGGATTACGCCCACTCCTCGCCGGACGCAATTCCAATAAACTGGAGACACTAGCCACAACGCTTGGCTTAGAATACCGTGCCTTTTCATTAGAGGATACCACTGCGGTGGATGCGGCATTACTGGATGTGCCAGTCGTACTGCATTGTGCTGGCCCCTTCTCCCGTACTTCTAAACCAATGGTTGAGGCGTGCCTGAGAACAAAAACGCACTACTTAGACATTACAGGTGAAATTGAGGTGTTTGAGGCGATCGCTTCCTTAGATGCCGAAGCTAAGAAAGCAGGAATCATGCTTATGCCTGGTGTCGGCTTTGATGTTGTGCCCTCAGACTGTCTAGCGGCACACCTTAAGGCACAGCTGCCAACGGCAACACAACTCACCCTGGCTTTTCAAGCGGGGCAAATGTCACGAGGAACCGCGACGACAATGGTTGAGAACCAGCATCGAGGCGGACTCATTCGACGTGGTGGAGTTCTCACTCCGGTTTCAACGGCTTGGAAAACCCGAGCGATCGACTTTGGACAAGGCTCAGTGTTAGCCACAACCATTCCTTGGGGTGACGTATCTACATCGTTCTACAGCACGGGTATTCCCGATATTGAAGTCTACATGGCGGTTGAATCCAAGACATACTGGGCGATGGTGGCAAGCCGTTACTTGGGTTGGTTGCTAAGTTTGGAGGCTGTGCAGCGCTTTCAGAAACGTCTGATTCAAAAAGGTGCGCCAGGACCAACTGAGCTTGAGCGAATAAAGGGGACAACGCGGTTTTGGGGAGAGGTTATAGACTCTCAAGGGAAGCGACGAGTGTCCCAACTGCAATGTCCTGAAGGCTACACTCTTACAGCAATGACCGCTCTAGCTGTTGTGGAAAAGGTGCTGGCTCATCATGTGAGTAACGGTTTCCAGACACCCTCAAGAGTCTATGGTGCTGATTTTATCTTGGAAATCGACTCTGTTGTTCGGTCAGATCTCAACTAAGTACAAAAATTGTATTTTACCAATTTGAATGGCTCTAATCTACAAGTTTTCCTGTCATAGGCATTATTAAGATATTTTGGAAAAATAAATTTCATTAATTGAGATAAAACTTTAACTTTTTGAATTTTATGAATGCAATTCTTGACTTATAAAGTTAAGACAAAAGCAATCTTACTCCTAGTCAAACAAATGGCTAATCACTGTTTTGGAAAGCCCTACCATAATGGTGTGTAAACCGCTCTGTTTATAGCTTGTTGGTCCTTAGATTGAAAGTTAGAATAGAGATAATTCAGCCAATAAAAGCTCAAATGAAAATCCAATCATCTGTGTTGGTTCATCTAGGATTTGGAAAATATGTACGTTCCGACCAAGTAACTGCCGTAATACCAATTGAAGAAGAGCGAGGCCCAGGACGACGCACGTTTGTTCATCTAGAAGGACAAACCAATCCAGTTGTTGCTTCACGGGCTGAAGACACAATCGTGCGTGACTTAGTACAGGAACCGCGTGAGGTGACTCAAGCTCGTCAGCAGCAGGAAATCTTACAAGATTTACTAGTAGATTTGGGCAACGTCAACTCGACTGTACGTCGCATTAGTCGTGACGAAGGTGGTTTAGATCTGGAACGTTTGGAACGACGTATTCGCCAAGTCATGGAAGCTTAGTTTGTAACTTTCTTCTAGCATTACCTGTTAGAAGAAAGTTGCCATTTGTGTAGTCTGTTCCTCAACGGAAAAATCCTGTACAGGCAAAGGAAGTGCTGCAACAGTGGTATCCTCACATCCTACTGGATATGAACCAGACAACACGTAGCGTCAAGCGCAATAAGTTCGGCGGCACGAAGTCTGTTTACGATGCCGACACGATGAAGATGCTGCGCCGCTTTTTTGAGGGCGAGATTGTTAAGCGCCATCCTCTAGCTCGTGTTCTCTATTGGACGTGACATCCTCCACCACTAGCTGCTAATCGGTTAAACCAGTTTTTTGACTGTCCACTCAAAGCGACTCTACACAGTATGAGGTACTCATAGTGATTTAAATCGCTCAAGTGCAGGGATAGCTTGGGTTGGCGGCAGCAGACACTCTAAATAAACCTGTTGAGGCGATTGGCGTAAAACAGCCATTATTGTTTAGCTGCACAAGCAGTGTCCTTAGGCTTATTCAAGCGCTTTACAGTCGAATTGTAGACGGCTAGGGCAAGGAAAGGGTTCATTCTTCTGGATAACCCTACACCAACCAGAACTAATGCCGTTGCCATCGTAACTTTCGTCTAATGGGGCTTGTACCGTGAACGCAACAACTGCCAACTCGATAAATCAAACTTCTGATAGAACCAACAACGCTCCGGAAAATATCGCCTTAATGGACACGATCGCGTTGTGTGAGCTATTGAAAGAAGAACTTATTCATCAGGTTGGCTCATTACCAAGCTGCGCTCTCTCGGTACTCAGCCGCCTAGTGGCGGAAGTCGAACGGATTTGCCACAAGAGTGAGCGCATCCAAAAGGGCGGTGAAATCCGCTCAACGCAGTTAACGCTGGCGCGTCACCGACTCTCTAAGTGTATTGAGTACTATAATCTGGGTTCTAAGCAAGGTCGTGTTGAACTACACAGCCACCTGAGTGTGATGATTTATCGCCATGTGGCACCGGCTTCATCCCAGTTAAGCTTTGCTGCTCGCCGCCACTTGATTGAGGACTTCTTGCAGGATTTTTACGCTACTTCCCTCAAAGCTTTTAGGCGGGAAAATGAGTTAGCTGACGACTACACCCCCCGTACAAGAATTGAACTAGCAGAATACATGGCATTTACTGAGCAATACGCCAAACGACGTGTTAGTTTCGGCTACGGTGCCGCTGTGCAATTGCTTGTGCTCAGGGCCAAGAGCTTCGCCAAACGGCAGCCCAGCGATACCCTGATGGATATTGAACAGGCGACGGAGTTTGCTAAAGGTGAGGAAGCGCAGTTGCAAAACCGCTCAAAAGCGGTGCAACAGGTGCGAGAGCGTCTAGTTTCTAACACCACTGACCCTCATGATGCTGTCTTACGCGATCGCGTTGTCGGTGAGTTGGTGCAATACCTAGAGAACCAAGGTCACAAAGACTGTGCAGATTACTTAATCTTAAAGCTGCAAGACTTTGCCGCACCGGAGATCGACGACATCCTTGGTTTAACACCCAAACAGCGCGATTATCTGCAACAGCGCTTTAAATACCATGTGGAAAAATTCTCTCGCTCTTCTCACTGGCAACTGGTACACCAATGGTTAGGCGCAGACCTTGACCAAAAGCTGGGACTCTCATCTAAGCAGTGGGACGCATTTGTGGGACAACTCGACCCCATTCAACAGCAACTGTTGGAGCTCAAACAGGCTCATCAAAGCGATTTTGAGATTGTTAAAGCCATGAAAATCACACCAAAGCAGTTACAGAAGCGCTTTGGTCATCTGTTGGAGACGGCGAGTCTTTTTCGCAACGATGCAGTAGGGAGTTCTAATGATTGCATTAGCCACTCAATTGCTGCATAGTGCCCCTATTTCAAAAGTGAAATAGGTACGCCCGTGTTTAATCTAATAGGTTGACCTACACGACTGGCGCAGCAAAATAGCAGGTGGAGTGAATCGGTGTTCTAGAAAACTACACCAGCAATCATCCCAGCGAGTAAAATAAAGCCAATCCAGACATTTTGGCGGAAAATCTCACCATAAACAGGTTTTGGGAGGTCTGGCTGACGCAGGCGGGTATACTGCCAAGTCCAGCCAATAGTAGCTATCGCGATCGCTACCCAAAACCCAAGATGCAACTGCATCACCATACCCAATCTTGCTAGTAAACCAACGGTAGCCGCAAAAAAGACACCTACAGCATCAGCCGCGTAATCTCCAAAGAACAGGGCGCTAGAGTTAACCCCAATCTTCCGGTCATCCTCGCGATCTGACATCGCATAGACCGTATCAAAGCCCAAAGTCCAAAATACCGTTGCACCCCAAAGCAGCCAAGTTGCTGGTTCTAGGTTAGTGGTTACAGCGCTCCAACTGATGAGGACGCCAAAGCCCCAAGCAATAGAAAGTACCAACTGGGGTACAGGAAACACCCGTTTGGCTGACGGGTAGAAAACAATCACCGGCACGGCAGCGACGCAAAGCCAGAAGGTGAAAGGATTGAGATAGAGAGCGAGTACTCCAGCACAGCACATAGCCACTAAAGCAACGACCACACCGACTTGGACGGAAAGGGCACGAGAGGCAAGAGGGCGATCGCGTGTTCTTTCGACTTGTGGGTCAATATCTTTATCCCATAAATCATTAACAACACAACCCGCCGCACTGGTTGCCAACGTTCCCAGGATAATCACCCCTATTAGCGGTAAAGGTGGGGTACCATGAGCCGCTAAACAGACTGCCCATAGAGCTGGAATCATTAAAATCAGGCGTCCGGCTGGCTTGTCCCACCGCAGAAGTCGAATAATCGTCAGCCATCTGGGTTCAGTATTGGGTTGTTGCTGGGTCAACATGGAAGTGAATTGTGAATTGTCAGTGCTAAGGATTGGTTTAGTAAGGCGCTTTTTTATTTTGGTGTCGTAAACTCCTGAGAATTTTCGGAGCAGTTCTTAGTCATCAGGGAATTGCTAACTAGGATCAAGTGTCTATTCACTGAATCCTCTTTAAAGATATCGTTATCCGTAGAGCCTGGGCTAGAGTTGTCACTAGGGATACATTGTGATGGTCAATTCTGCTGAAAAAGAAAGTTCCGTAAGTATTTCTACTGCTGGTGTGGAGCAACGCATACTTGCTGCTATTGATATTGGGACAAATTCCATTCACATGGTGGTAGTGCGGATTAAGCCAGCACTACCGGCGTTTACGATTATTGCTAAAGAGAAAGACACGGTACGGCTGGGCGATCGCGATCCGAAGACGGGTGATTTGACACCGGAAGCCATGAGACGAGCGATGACAGCTTTGCAACGCTGCCAGGAACTGGCAAAAAGCTTCAATGCCGAACAAATTGTTGCCGTAGCAACCAGCGCTGTGCGAGAAGCACCGAATGGGCAAGAGTTTTTGAAGCAGGTCAATTCAGAACTAGGCTTATTTGTCAACTTGATTTCTGGTCAAGAAGAAGCGCGGCGGATTTACCTGGGTGTCTTGTCGGGGATGGAATTCAACAGTCATCCTCACATCATTATTGATATCGGCGGCGGCTCAACAGAATTGATTTTGGGAGATAGTCACGAACCCCGTTCTCTCAGCAGCACCAAGGTGGGGGCAGTTCGCCTCACCGCTGAGTACATCACGACTGACCCGATTAGTCACAGTGAGCTTCAATACTTGCAAGCCTATATCCGGGGAATGCTGGAGCGACCCGTTGAGGAGTTACTGGCTCACTTAGAACCAGGCGAACAGCCTCGTTTAGTCGGTACATCTGGCACGATTGAGTCGCTAGCGACAATTCACGCCAGAGAAAAGCTGGGCATAGTACCGAATCCCCTCAATGGCTACCAGTTGAGCCGTAAAGACCTGAAAGAATTGGTCAAGCGCCTAGCCTCAATGAGTTACGCTGAACGCGCCGCCTTTCCAGGGATGTCAGATCGGCGCTCAGAAATTATTGTTGCTGGTGCGCTAATTTTATTGGAAGCAATGATGCTGCTGGGTATCGAATCTCTGATGATTGGTGAACGGGCACTCCGGGAAGGTGTCATCGTTGACTGGATGCTCACCCACGGCTTGATCGAAGATCGACTGCGCTACCAAGACTCAGTGCGTCAGCGTAGCGTCCTTAAAATTGCTCAGAAATATCAGGTAAACCTGGAGTATTGCGATCGCGTTGCTAACTTAGCCCTCAGCTTGTTTAATCAAACCAAAGGACACCTGCACAACTGGGATTCAGAAGAACGCGAATTCCTCTGGGTCGCAGCGATTTTGCACAACTGCGGTTTGCATATCAGTCATTCGTCTCACCACAAGCACTCTTACTACCTAATTCGCAACGGCGAACTTCTGGGCTTCACGGAAACCGAAATTGAAGTAATCGCCAACATAGCTCGTTACCACCGCCGGAACGCACCTAAGAAAAAGCACGAGAACTACAGCAACTTGGCTAGTAAAAAGCACCGACAGTTAGTTAATCAGCTCAGTGCCATTTTACGTTTAGCCGTCGCCCTCGATCGGCGGCAGATTGGGGCAATTGAGCGAGTGCAGTGCGAATACTATCCAGACATCAGAGAATTGCACTTGCGGCTACAGGCCTCTAAGCCAGAGGATAACTGTGATCTAGAACTCTGGAGTTTAAATTATGAGAAAGGCGTGTTTGAAGCGGAATACGGCGTCAAGTTACTGGCAACTTTAGAAGCTGCGCCAGTTGCGGTAACAGCGCCATCCTAATTTCCCATGTCATGAAACCTGGAACCTACTTTAGCGATCGCAAGTCGTGCCAGACGAACTTGTGAAGTGGCTGGCTTAGAAGGTGTTTGAGAAGTCTTGGACAAACCCGAATAAGTGTAGGGACGAAGGTCGATCCGCAACAATCAGTGAGTTAACCCTTAACTGGCAAGACGCTCAGACCTTTGAGGTCGCAATAAGGACACCAACTCATTAACTCCCCGTTGCACATATCGCGACACTGTTATCGGACTGACGCCAATTTGTTGTGCCGCTTCCTGGCGAGGTAGCTCCCGAAAAAACACAAACTCAATTACTGTCTGAGTTTTTTCTTCTAGCTGACTCATCGCTCCTTGCAGTTGTTGTCGGTCTTCTTCCCGATGCCGCAAAGCCTCTTCACGGCCATCTGGCAGCGTATCTCCCAAAGTCAGCGGGCAATCCACCGTCTGACCTACAGTCGCCTCTAAACTCAAGGGTAAGCGATTTTGAGCGGCCAACTTACTTTGCTGCCAATCATTGAGTGATACCTTCAGAGCTTGAGCGATCTCAGCATCTTTAGGGAGGCGTCCGAGGGTTTCTGTTAGCTTTTTACCCACTCTTTTCCCTTCTTGCTGAAGTTCCTGCCATCGGCGAGGAATCTTTACAAGAGAGCCATGGTCGCGCAAATAATGTAGCATCTCACCGCGAATGTAAGGCACAGCGAATGAACTGAAGGCACAGCCTTGATTTGGGTTAAACCGCTCAATCGCGCGAATCAAACCAAGGAAGCCCATTTGCTCCAAATCTTCATAA
>DATNPI010000664.1:0-36078 GCA_036703325.1 Coleofasciculaceae cyanobacterium | reverse complement strand
ACAACGTATCGTCATAGACGTGACGACTCAAAAACGCGCTCATCAAATCACGATGCATTACTACACCAGACTTGTCGTAATGAACTCGCTCTGACAAGGATTTCTTGATACGTTCCCCAGTCAAATGAGTTTGAGAGAGTGCCGTTTTCGTAGTCGAAAACTGATAGAACGAACCACCAGCGTTTTCAGCTTTGCATTTCAGTTCTGATTGGAAAAATCCAGGGGATTTAGCACCAATTGCTTTTCCCCAGTTCTTTTGCCATCCCTTTACAGAAACCCTTTCGATTTTGATTTGGTTCCCGTTTCGGAGAATGTCATTAACTAGGCGGCGGTTCTGAGATTTGCAATACTCAGACTTGCGCCGCTCTAGCTCCCGTTTTTTACCAGCAAGCCTCTGATATCGTTTGGACTTATGCCATTGACGGCGACCCTTCTTGGGCTTCCCTTTCTTTACGACAGTCTTGCGACCTTTTTTCCCCAAAGAATCAGGCTCATAATTATCAGGGTTAGCTTGTCGCTGTGACCGTTGCATCTGGCGCTGAATAGCACAGATTTCAGACTCAAAGGTAGAGACTTTTTCGGCAAAAGGTAGTAGTCCAGCATTGCTATCTGCAACATACGCCACATTGGAGATGTTCAGGTCTAAGCCTACAACTCCTGGCGTAACAAAGTTAGCAGCTTTCTGGTAGGGCAACCCTTTGTTGATCAGTTGAGCATACCAGCGACGTTTCCCGCGAATCTCTTTCCAGAGAATCCGAACATATTTCACCTCGCTGGTAATGCCGTGCATTAGCACTGGTTTGCTCTGGTCAATTAATGCATCCAGTTTGAGTTTCCCCCAAACTAACTGCTCTCCAGTCCAACGAATACCTTGTTTATTGGTCTTGCCCTCCATACTCCGAAATCGAGAAGGAACCTTGAATCGTACTTTCTTAGCACGACCAAACATTACTTTTTCAGAAGATTGAAAGGCGCGAGTTGCTAACTTTTGCTGAGTATTGGAATCAACTTTTTGAGCAATCCACTTAGACTTATTAGCAACTACCGTTGCATAGGCTTGAAGGTCGTATTCGGAGTATCTGTACTGTCTTCTTGCAGTAGCAAAAGCCTCGGTTCGAGCTTTTCCTTGATTGAGGCTTTTAGCTAACTGATAATGGGTTGATTTCTGCACTAACCTCATTCTTGCCATTGACTCGTTGAGCAAGGCATTGTACAATTGCCGACCCGCTTGGAAGCGTGAAAGCAATTCTGATTCTGCCTGACTTGTGACAACAAGCGAAATGGTTGTAATGAATGATGGGGTAGTGCTTTTAGCCATTTTTAAAAAGCTAGGAATGTTGAACAAGTAAACTAATTGACATCGACCTTTTAATCAAGTTAGCTTTAAATTCTAACTATGTCAATAGATAAGACTAAACAACATGACAACAAACCTAGCCGATAGACAGTATCGTAGATATCCTCACAGTATAGGCTGTGCAACTGTGCATCTTTGTTGGATACCTAAGCGTAGACGAGCTGTATTAATAGGGGACGTTAAAAATGACCTCTACAAAATACTAAATGATGTTGCTGTAGAGAAAGGTTGGTTTATCAAGGCGCTAGAAATAGCACCAGACCATGTTCACTTGCTCGTAGAGTACGATACTGACCATTCAATAGCGCAAGTTGTAAAAGCTTTTAAAGGACGCTCGTCTTATGAGCTAAGAGCGAAATACCCTCACCTAAAAAGAATGCCCTCTATGTGGACAAGAGGATATTTTCATGACACTACAGGTAAGGTTTCAACAGCGGTAATTTTGGCTTACGTTAACGACCCTCATCACGGCAAATAAATTTGCCGAGTTGCGTTTCCGCCCCCGTTTGAAAAACGGGAGCTACCACGCTCCCGCTTGTTGATGGTGTGCAGCCTATAGCCAAGAATTGCCCTTGTTATAGCTTTGCGCTCTCTGGGCTTGGGCAGAGAGAACCTCTACTGTGGCTGGAGCAATCCTGTTGCAGCAAGCTCGTTCGCAGAGCCAAGAATCTGCCGATTTCTACTCGGAGCTGCGGTTCGACTCCAGCGAGTCTCAATAATTTCTCTATCGGATGTACGGAATTCATAGCGGCATAGATGAAAAGTGAAATCAATACTGTTCATCGCCGCTACTCATGCCAGTTATCCGCATCCTCCAGCCGATACCAGGTCAAACAACGATCGAGAAAATCCTTGAACTGCTTCAGCACCACAAGCAGGGTATGACTGTTAAAGAATTAAGCAAAACTCTCAATCGATCCGTATCGATGGTACTGCGGTGTTTAAAGCTCCTGATGGCTGAGGGTCAAGTTTATGCCCAACTTGATGAAAATGGCATGCATCTAATTTATTTAAGTTTTGCAGTTCGCCAATGCGAAGGAAACAAGACTCAATGAGTATCAGCTACTCTCTCTAAGCCTTCCAAAAATTGGGTAATCAGGATAGGCTGAAGCTCCTTAATCGTCACCCGATCTACCCAGCGATGGCAGATATGCTCTGAATTCAGAGTGATAGCTGGCGGCTCACCGATTAGCAGGAGGCTGAAGATTTCGAAGTGAATTTTTAGCTGGGGCCCAATCAAGGCATGAGTTCCACAATACTTCAACATTGTCGGGTCAGTGATTGTCCAACCTATTTCTTCCTCAAACTCCTCGATGAGGTGTTCGCGGCAAATTTGGCTAGAGTTCCGGATGATTTCGAGAGAATCTATATAACCGGAAACAGTTCCCCATCGACCGCCAAAGTTTACCGTAGGCGATCGCTCTAAAATTAAAACCTGATCTTGAGCCAAGACATAGCAACTCACACCGATTTTAATGTCCAAGTTACGGTAGTTGAGGCGTTGTTTCCCATTGGTAGTAACTTTAAGATTCGTTGGTTTAGATGCAGCCTGAATAACATAATTTTTGATGTCATCTTCATTTTCAAAGAGTCCTGGCATGAGTCTCTCCTGAATTGGGATGATAATGATTCGTCATGGCGGGTTAATTTTAATAAAGATAGCGAGTTAGGTTAGGCGTAACTGTCAGTGGAAGAATAACTGTAAATGTTGCTCCCTGCCCAACTCCTGCGCTTTCCACTTGAATTGTCCCATTATGGAGTTGTACCAATTGCCGCACAATTGCTAGACCAAGCCCTAATCCACCATACGTTCTTGTCGTTGAACTATCCGCTTGACGAAAGTAATCAAAGACATGAGGCAGAAACTCGGCGCTAATGCCACTACCCGTGTCGCTTACCTGAATTTGGGCATTGGAATCCTTGCTTAAGAGCCGAACGTCAACCCGCCCTCCTTCAGGGGTAAATTTAATCGCGTTATTTAACAAACTTTCAAAAATCTGTTGCAAACGGTCTGGATCTCCACCCACCAAACCGACTGAGGATTCAAGGAAAGACTCCAGTTGAATGGCTTTAGCATCAGCCGCCGCCTGCACAGTATTAATAGCGGCTTCAATGACGGGTTTAAGGTCAACTGGACGCATATTTAGAAGGAGCTTTCCTCGAAGAGCGCGTGAAATATCCAACAGATTTTCAACCAACTGCATTTGTAATTTGGCATTGCGCTCGATTGTCTCAAGAGCACGAGTGGTAGTTGATGCATTTGGCTTGCGATTACGTAATATCTGAGCGCCTAGAAGGATAGCGTTGAGCGGGGTACGCAGTTCGTGGGAAACGATCGCCAAAAACTCATCCTTTAAGCGGTTCGCTTCTTCTAATTCCTTTGCCTGCTGCCGCAGCGCCTCAAGGGTGATTTGTAACTCCCGTCTGCGGAGGCTGACTTCCTGCACCAGCGCTTCTAAGTCTTGACTCTGACTCGCCAACTCCCGTTGCAACAAATCCCGAACCCACTTGATGGCAATCAGGTTACTGACCCGCACCCGTAGCTCTTCCACTGAAAAGGGTTTCATCAGGTAGTCCTGAGCGCCTTCTCTGAGTAACTGCACTCGTAGTTCGTCGTCAGCCTTAGCTGTCAGCAGGATAACTGGGGTAATATCCAATTCCGGATGAGCTCGCACCTGGCGTAAGAACTGGTCGCCGCTCATTTGAGGCATCATCACGTCACTGAGGATTAGATCGGGATGCAAAGCGATCGCCTGCTCTAGACCTTCCTGACCATTGAAAGCCGTAGCGATGTGATACTCATTCCTTAAGGTTCTAGAGATGAACTGATTCATCTCCGGATTGTCTTCAACAATCAGTACCAACGGTTTTCCCATCTCCTGCTCCGGAGTCTTCCCAACTGCTTGAGTAGAAGGGCGCAGTTCCTCCAGCATAGGAAGAGCGAATTCTTCAGTATCAGTGGATGAGCCTACCCTAGTAGACACCGTGGCGTCTGGGGGGGCAACTAGCGGTAGCTCGACCGTGAAGATAGCTCCCCCGCCTAGTGCGTCACTCACTCCAATGGTGCCCCGATGTAATTCCACAAATTCTTTGGCAATCGCTAACCCTAACCCTGTACCACCAAAGCGACGAGTAGACCCTCCGTCCCCTTGGCTGAAGCGCTCAAAAACCGTTTCTCCTAGCTCTGGCGGCACCCCTGAACCGGTATCTTGGATGGCGATTACGGCACACTCAACTAGAGTATCCTCTTGAGATGGGTCAGCATCTAAGGAGCGATCGCTTTGGCTGATAGACAAGAGGCAGCGGATACTCCCGCCCTCAGGGGTGAACTTGAACGCATTAGAAAGAAGGTTTAAGAGGACACGCTGTACCTTCTCACTATCGACCTGTGCCGGGACAGACTCTGGTGTCTCAATGGCAAAGGCTATTTGACGCTCTTGTGCCAAGCTGTCGAAGTTAGCAGCAGTCAGACGCACCAGTTGTGCCAGGTCAACTTCAGCATACTTGATGTCCATCTTACCCGCCTCCAGCTTGGAGACATCGAGCAGGTCGTTAACTTGCTTGAGGAGGAGACGGGCATTGCGGTCGATAACAGACACATCATGGCGTTGCTCCTCGTTAGGTTCTCCTGTTGTTAATAGCTTCTCAGTCACACCTAAGACCAGGGCAAGGGGAGTCCGTAGCTCATGGCTGACGTTGGCGAAGAATTGAGTTTTGAGTTGGTCAAGTTCCTTGAGCTTGCCGTAGAGCGTTTTCAACTCTTCGTTTACCGTTTCCAAGTGCAATCGGCGTTCTTCAGAGAGCTTGGCTTCTTGAATCAGTGCTAGCGCCTTCGGTACTAAGGGTGGTAAAGCCAAGGCTGTAGTTACAGAGGCTATAGCCGTAATTAATTTCAGTCCTCCTGATAGCCAATAAGTGGGATGCCACAGTGTCCACACCGCCATAAAATGAGTGCTGCCACAGGCAACGATGAAAGAGCCAAATGCCAAGAACATCCAATGGAACGGGATTTCTTGACGAGTCTTCTGAACCAGATAGGCAAGGGTAGCTGAAATAGCGACGTAGGCTAGTGCGATTAGAGAATCTGAGACGACATGAAGCCACACTAGTCCTGGCTTCCACAGGTAACAATGCCCATGAGGGATAAAACCATTCACAGCTAAAAGATTTTTTAATGCCCCTGGCCACAGTACTATTAGCGTTAGTGTAATGGCTAAGAAAGCAGCACCGTAGCCCAGGTTTTCTCGGTCAGTTCGTATCATTATTTTTGTTATGTTTCTAGATTCAGGAGCCGATTTCGATGCCTGAAGCTTTCCACATTTCAGTCTCCTGAGAAGGTATATCTAGTCAATTAGATATATATCCAATTTATCTCTTTAGAAAGAAGTACACCTCTCTCTGTGGGTGTCTTAGCAGCAATGGGAGCTATCGAGTTTACGAGAGTGAGGGAAAGCGATCGCGACACTAGGGCGTGTCTGCAAAGTCCAAAATTTGACTGTAGGGGCGAAGCATTTGTACCTAGATTTATGGCTCAAACCTGAATTTTGCGTACAAATGCTTCGCCCTCACTGAGTTTGCAGACAGACCCTAGCGCACCCACCGCTTCAGATCCAGTCACACTAGTTCAGGAAATCGACGAACATAAGCCTATGATTGGACGACTCTTACCCCAAAAGATCTGCTGCATCGTTCCAACCGTAACAGCCCTTTAGGTGACGCATCGCATCAAGTGAGGTCTCTCCTGCCACAGTAGGAAAGGTAAATTTTTAGCGATCGCCTTGACCACCTACGTCGGTGAAACTGACCATCAACAAATCTTCAAAGCAGGTTTTCAGAGGCACACCACAAAGCCAGTAGAGCCAGTTAAGTTAGTTACAACCATTACTAACCTCATTAAATCTAATGGAAATTAGTTAGTTTTTGACTAATCTAACGTCCCGTTTATCTCCTTAGTTAGATGCTTTCTCTTGAGGAAACTCAACTCTGGATAGAGAAACTAATTGATAGTCTTTAATTATAATTAAAAGTATCACAAGTAGCTAATTTTAAAACCAATATTTCAAATTAGCATTACCTCTATTTTTAGAAAAGGAGTTCCAGATGTCTGGACAAATGTGCTGGCTCTCCCAGCAAGACGAACTTGGAGAGAAAGTATTATATGTGAGAACTCTGCCTTACCAGCCTTGGCAGCCTTATACAGCTCACCCTCAATTGGCGGTTCCTGACTACAACATCCCTAACGGTTCAAAAGGCTGGGCAACTTATCAAAAACTTCTGAGGGATGGCTGGACTTTAGTTCCTAATGCCAAAGTACCAGAATCAGCAGTCTTAGTATCTATTTAGTGGAAAGGTAGCGCTAGTTAGTAGCTGAGATTTTAGTAGCTTTTTAGCTTAATTAAACCTCTTTTACCAAATTGAAACGTTAAAAACTTTGCTACCCATGTTTTAATAGGTTCAGAGTCCAATTTGGATCGAGTGGTCTGTGAGACAACAATTCTCCTATTGAAAGCCGAGACTCTGGAAATTGATTAATGCAAATCTCTAGTAATTAGGCTTGATAATTATCCATAAGCATTGTACTTATGAGCGCTCTTTTATGAGCGATCGCCAGGATAGGGTAGGAACTTTAGGATACGCCAGCCATGTTACCTAATTTTGATAAAGATGCTATTCGCTATCCCAAACAAGTCTCAGAGAATCGGGGTCGCATTGCTATTTTTATTGATGGTTCAAATCTTTTGTTTGCTGCGCATCAGTTGGGAATTGAAATTGATTACATTAAGCTGCTGTGTCAGTTAACCGATGGCGCAAGGCTGCTGCGTTCCTTCTTCTACATTGGCATTGAGCCTACAAATGAGAAGCAAAAGCGATTCTTACTGTGGATGCGTCGCCACGGCTATCGGGTTGTTGCTAAAGAGGTGGTGCCGCTACCAGATGGCTCCAAAAAGGCTAACCTAGAGGTGGAAATTGCAGTCGATCTGATGGCGCTGGTTTCTTTCTACGACACAGCTGTATTAGTAAGTGGCAGTGATGAGCTTGCTTATGCCGTGAATGCTGTCAGTTATAGTGGTGTGCGTATCGAGGTGGTGAGTCTGCGCTCGATGACTAGTGAGAGTTTGCTCAATGTTTGCGATCGCTACATTGACCTGGAGAGTCTTAAGGAAGATATCCAAAAAACACCCACCCAAAGCGACAAGTCTGGTTCGCTATCGGCTCTGGGTTTAAGTGCTGAGTCTCCAGATGGTCATCAACTCTGATACAGATACGACCTAGCCGTCTTTTGTTACTCTCGATAGAGAATTATCGGAGGTGTTGATTTTGTATGGACTCTCGCATTGCGGCGATAAATCTGCAATGCCGAAAATAGCGATACCGCAATGTGAGAGTCCTTTTTCTCTGCCTAAAGTGACAAAAGAGGGTTAGAGCAAGGCTATACGAACTTGCGCCAAGCTGTACTAGACACTTAAAGAGTTTAATTCCGCCTCAAAATCGCGCAGTTGTATCTCTAAATGCGCTATGGCTTCCGCCAAAGCTTCAGTATCTGTTTCAATAGATGGTTCGGCTTGAGCTTGCTTATAACTTCTGAGAACTGATTGAAGCTGCTGAAACTGAAGCTGCTTAAACAGAGTAAACAAATCTTCTTTTTTCATGTCTACCTCCGAAGTAATGATTTAGTTCTGTTGTTAACTTGCTGTAGATTTAGTTTGCACCCTGCCAACTCATCTACTGTTAACTGTTGGCAGTCCGCTGTAACCTTCACCCCATTAACAGCACCAACAAAAAGTGCAACTTGTAGGCGCAACACCTTAGTCTCAAATGCAGGATAGTCGGCTGCTCTACTGTTTACTGTTTAGCCGGGTCAACGAAAGCTGAACTATCAGAAGCACTTGTACCTACTTTAGATAGTAGTTGTGAAAAAGATGTGAATATAGTTAAGCGATCTCCCCTGAACTCAATCGACTTATTTTGGTCACGCAAGTTTCTTTAGACAAAATCTTTTTTGAGAAAATTAATAGAACTCTCCAGAGCAAAGACAAGGTTTTCTCACCTGTGAGATTTAACCTCATCCTCAAATTTCGTAGCTAATTCCAGAGATAGAGAGTATAAGTAGCACGACCTGAAACAATAAGAAACAAATACTCTGTTTTGGGTGCCAAAGCCATGAATTTCAACTTTTTTGACCTGTTCTGGATTTTTCTGGTTTTCTCATCACTCCAGCCTTGGTGGCAAAAACGCCAGATGGAAGTCCGCCGAGTTCAAACCCTACGAGCCTTTGAGCAGCAGCGCCGAAGCCGAGTAATTCTACTGATTCACCGACAAGAGTCGATTAGCCTCCTGGGAATTCCTGTATCGCGCTACATCACGATTGAAGACTCAGAACAGGTGTTGCGAGCAATTCGCTTCACACCTCCCAATGTGCCTATTGATTTGATTTTGCATACACCGGGGGGTTTGGTTCTCGCCACAGAACAGATTGCTAGAGCACTGATTCGCCACGAAGCCAAAGTCACCGTCTTTGTGCCTCACTACGCCATGAGTGGTGGCACAATGCTAGCTCTGGCAGCCGATGAGATTATTATGGATGCCAACGCTGTCTTAGGACCCGTTGATCCCCAACTGGGCAACATGGCAGCCGCAAGTGTCCTCAAAATCGTTGAACAGAAGCCAATTGATAAAATTGACGACCAAACCCTACTTATGGCAGACCTATCACGCAAAGCCATTCAGCAGGTACAGCGGTTTGTGCGGACGCTTTTAAAAGACGATGTGCCAAAACAGAAGATTGCCCCAGAAAACGTTGAAAGAATTATTGAAGCCCTAACCACAGGACAAGTCACTCATGACTATCCCATCACAGTTGAAGAGGCGACAGACCTAGGTTTGCCAATTACCGTTGGTCTACCGCCAGCCATCTACAACCTCATGGAGTTGTACCCCCAACCCCAGGGAGGGCGTCCTTCTGTGCAATATATCCCAATGCCCTACGAACCACGTCCGGCTTTACCGGAACCCAAAGGAAGACCCTTTCCTGAGCAAGCTCAACAGTGAAAGAAACACAGCGCTAATAGCTGAGATTCTTTGGTGATGGGGACGCTCCTGGTGAGCGTGTAGGTGAGGGGACGGGTGTCCGTTGTGGACTCGGGCTTGGTGTTGTCTGGGGCGAAGTTGTTGGTGATGGAGCGGGTGTCGTCTGAGGTGACGGAGTTGGTGACGGAGTTGGTGATGGGGTGGGTGATGGAGTTGGTGATGGAGTTGGTGATGGAGCGGGTGATGGAGTTGGTGATGGAGTTGGTGATGGGGTGGGTGACGGGGCCGGTGAAGGCTCTGGTGTCGTTTGGGTAGGTGCTACTGACGGCGCAGGAGATTGATTTTTCAGGATTCTTTGCGCCTCCTGATCGAGTTGCTGACGAACTGCCAGGGTCGCGATTCCCGTCACTGCCACATTAGCTTGCTGCTGATACCGCCTTATAGCCGCTTCGGTTAACGGACCATAATACTGGGTGCGAGGTAAGGCGGGACTAGGCTTAAGAACAAGATTCAGGTTAGCTTGAAGAATCCTCACCAGATTGGCGGCCAGGTCTTGGGTTTGCGGACCAGCTACACCATCAGCCTGTATTTTGTATCCCTGCTGAAATTGGCGGATTGCGGCTATAGTAGCCTGATCCGTCAGGGGAGTATCTGCCACCGTCACGTCATATCCAAAGCCACGCAAGACGGAGCGGAACTCCCGTGGGGTATAGTCTTTGGTACGAGCTGCGTAAGCGGCATCGTAACTTACAAAACTTGCTGCTAAACCGATGCTTATGGCAAAGATTGGTATTCCATAGCGATTCCACATGATTTACACTCCACACATTAATAATTGAGCCAGATAATAATCTGAACAGGTACAGCTTAAGCTGAAAGGTTCAGTTTTGTAGTAGTTTTACCAGATTTTTCCTCACTTTGGGCAGTACCAATCTGATTGCCAAAACTCAAGGACTGTTTGCAGTTTTTATCTACCTGCTACTACTTCTGTGCCTGCTCTTGAAGATTGTGAAATCGAACCATGCCAAAAATCTTAAATTCAGCAGCTTTTGTCACCCGATTTAGTTGGCGTCCTTAGCATCTGGACTCAATACTCTGGGATGATGAATAATCTCTAACCACTCAACCATGTCATCCTTTCAAAGACTAACCAAAACAAAAAGTCAAGCCCGCCGGAACCTTTGGTTTGAACGAGTGATGGCGAGTTTGGCATTAGTGAACCTGCTCTTAGTCCTGTTTGACTTGAGCTACATCCCCCTGCGAAATTTCTGGCTACAGGGCAAAATACAGGTTCTTGGCTTTACCCTTGGTCAAATACGCTTTCCGGGTTTTACCGTAGAGATTCCCCTGCCTCCGATTGCTCAGTGGTATGACCCAATTAAGGGCATTGAACCTTACCGAGATACACAGCAGTATCTCAAGAGGGTGGACGACCTAGAAAATCAGATGTTGGCGACAGGGCTACAATCTCCACAGGTGACAGTAATCCTCCAGGATTTGCGCCGTCGTAGCGAAGAAATGATTGATACTAATCCGTTTCAGCTAGCCAATAAGACAGGCACCCTGGAAAGAATTAAAAATCGGATGCGGGAGCAGGTATTTAAGAATAGAGACGCTTCAGCCAAAGAGTCATTTAGGGTGTTCTGGAGCCAACAATACTTAGCCGCAAATAATCGAGAGCGAGGACTGGGTTTTTTTAACACTGAGATTCGACCTCTAATCGAAACCAACTACTTCCGTCCGATTGCGGAAAGCGGCGAGTTTGTTAACCGCTTCTGGCTGATTGATATCTGGTTTGTCATCCCGTTTGCCTTGGAGTTTCTGGCGCGCACTTGGTTTATCAGTCGCCGTCATACTGGTGTCAGTTGGCTAGATGCCATGTTGTGGCGCTGGTATGACATTTTTTTGCTACTCCCAGTCTTTCGGTGGCTACGCATCATCCCTGTCACGATTCGCTTAAACCAAGCTGAGTGGTTAGACCTCGACCCCATTCAAAAGCAAATCAGTCAGGGGTTTGTTGCCAGCATTGCTGAAGACTTGACAGAAGTGGTGGTGGTTCGAGTAATCAACCAGGTTCAAAGCTCGATTCGCGATGGGGATATCACCAAGTGGCTATCGCAACGGGAAGTTCGCCCCTATATCGACCTCAATAACACCGATGAAGTGGCAGCACTCACCACCATCATCATGCAGCTGGTCGTTTATCAGGTTCTCCCCAAAATCCGACCTGACCTAGAAGCCTTACTACAACACCATCTTGAAAAGGCTCTTAACCAGTCCCCAGCTTACCAGGGGCTTCAAAAAGTACCAGGAATGGAACAATTGCAGCATGAGTTGGCAGGGCGACTGGTCAAAGAAATTTCTCAAGCTGTCTACGATGGTATTAACAGTGCGATGGAACCTGACCCCGTTGGAGACCAACTGTTTCGACGCCTGATTGAACACCTCAGTGAAGCTTTAGGCTCCGAGATACAGGCAAAGCAGACATTACAAAAAATTCAGTCCTTACTCACAGATTTGTTAGAGGAAATCAAAATTAATTACGTCGAGCGCTTGTCTGAAGAAGATTTAGAGGAAGTTTTAGAACAAACAAGGGCAATTCGTCAAATTGCTCAACAGTAGCCTTTGTGAAAATAGTCCTAAGTTGTAAGTCCTGACTGGGTAAGGATTTAAACTTAAGGATTCACAGACTGGGCGCTCTTTGAGTCAGCACTCTGAAGCCTCACCAATGTGGTCTGATTGCGCTAAACTCAAACATAGAAACGGACGGAATTCTATTCGTCGCTAGGCTTCTCGGCAGAAATTTTACCTGGAAGTGGGTTAAACCCACTTTTTTTGTTGGAGTGCTTCAATGACTCATCCACTGATTCCACAACTGATAGATTTGGCGACACCAGTAGCTGAAGACTTGGGCTTGGAGGTCGTAGGGGCAGTTTTTCACACCAACAGACGCCCACCAGTGTTGCGTGTGGATATCCGTAACTGCTCTGGTGATACCGGTTTGGATGACTGCGAACGGATGAGTCGGGCTTTAGAAGAACGGTTAGATGCTCTAGATATCATTCCAGACACCTACGTTTTGGAAATTTCTAGTCCTGGGATCTCGCGCCAGCTGACCACAGACCGAGAATTTCTTTCCTTCAAAGGATATGCCGTTATTGTCACGACATCTGAACCTTACGAGGGTCACAAAGAGTGGCGAGGGCAGTTGATGGGTCGGGATGACACTGGAGTTTACCTGAACCAAAAAGGCCGTGCGATCGCTATTCCCCGTGAGCTAGTGACCAGGGTGCAGCTGGACAATAAAGTCTGATTTGGGTTGAAGGTTAAAAGGCTGAAGGTTGTAAGCGTTGGCGTAGCTTGCGTTTAGCCCGAAGCCCTTCCCGAAGGGTAGGTTAAAAGGTTGTAGACGCGTATCGGCTTGCCGCTGCGTCGGTTGAACTTTCAATTTTCAACTGTGCTTTCCTTTCAACCCTTAGACGAACCTTTCTATTTTCATGCATTCATTATTACGGAGCTTTGCTTATGTCGATAGTTAGTCTGCCTGGACTGAAAAGGATGATCGAGGAAATCAGTCAAAGCCATAATTTACCTAAGTCTGCTGTACAACAGGCGTTACGAGAAGCGCTTTTGAAAGGATACGAGCGCTATCGTCGGGCCCAACGCCTCGATCGCTTTCATTTTGAAGAAGACTACTTTGACAACTTTGAAGTCGATCTCGATGTCGAAGAAGAAGGCTTCCGGGTCCTGTCTACCAAAACCATTGTTGAAGAAGTTAACAACAGCGACCATCAAATTTCACTGCATGAAGTTCAAGAAGTGGCATCTGAGGCGCAACTGGGTGACTCTGTTGTTCTAGATGTAACGCCAGATCAGGGCGAGTTTGGTCGTATGGCAGCGATTCAAACCAAGCAGGTGTTATCACAAAAATTACGGGATCAGCAGCGTAAGCTGATTCAGGAGGAGTTTGAAGAGCTAGAAGGAACTGTTTTACAAGCCCGAGCACTACGGTTTGAACGGCAATCCGTGATTATGGCTATCAGCAGTAGCTTCGGTCAGCCTGAGGTAGAAGCTGAACTGCCCAAGCGAGAACAGCTACCTAATGACAACTATCGCATCAACGCCACGTTTAAGGTTTTTCTTAAAAAAGTTCGAGAAGGCCCTCACCGAGGACCTCAGCTCGTGGTATCCCGTGCAGCGGCTGGTTTGGTGGTCTATCTGTTTGCCAACGAAGTACCAGAAATTGAAGACGAAGTGGTTCGGATTGTGGCAGTGGCACGGGAAGCCAATCCCCCCTCTCGTCATGTGGGGCCCCGAACGAAAATTGCTGTTGATACTCTAGAGCGAGATGTAGATCCAGTGGGCGCTTGTATTGGCGCTAGAGGTTCACGCATTCAAGTGGTGGTCAATGAATTACGGGGAGAGAAAATTGATGTCATTCGTTGGTCACCTGACCCATCTACCTATATTGCTAATGCCCTGAGTCCAGCGCGAGTCGATCAAGTGCTACTAGTGAATCCAGAGGGACGTCAGGCTCACGTTTTAGTGGCGGAAGACCAGCTAAGTTTGGCGATTGGTAAAGAGGGACAGAATGTCCGACTGGCTGCCCGCCTCACCGGTTGGAAAATTGATATTAAAGATGGTGCCAAGTACGACTACGAAGCAGAACATCGCAAAATAGAGGCTTTGCAAGCGGCTGCGATCGCTACTCAACAGGCACAAGAGGATGAGTATGAAGATGAGTACGATGACTACGAAGCGGTAGAAACCCTGAATGTCGCTGATTCTGAGCCGGTGGTCGAAAACAGCGATCCCGAAGAAGAGTAGGAGGCGGCTTTGGCTTGATGTTCAGTTGGTACAAGAAAAGTTAGTTGAAAATTCAAGGCGTCAAGGCAGAGTAAAAACCTTCAACCGCTTACAAAACCCGTTCTCCTGCTGTAGTACCGGCCCTCTCGCCTAATTTATGGAACCTAACTACCGACGTTGTCTGAGCTGCCGTAAAGTCGCCCCAAAACAGGCGTTCTGGCGCGTTGTCCGTGTCTATCCATCGCGACAGGTACAATTAGACGAGGGGATGGGGCGTTCTGCCTATCTATGTCCTCAATCAAGTTGTCTGACGGCAGCTCAAAAGAAAAACCGACTGGGGCGATCGCTTCATACATCGGTGCCGGAACATGTCTATGAGACTTTGTGGCAGCGTTTAGCCACTAGGTCAACGGCAGAGGTTCATAAGGAGGAAGTAGAACATAACACAACAACTGCAAATGCCAATGCCTGATCGCGAACATCAGCAATCGTTAGGATAAAAAGGGAGTGTACTGGTTACGAGTAGTTTTCTTCAAGGAGGTGAGTCGTCAACTAGAACCAGCAAGTTACCCTTACAAGCCATCCTGACACTGACGGTGCAGAAAACCGTCCCAGTTTGTTAAAGATTTGTGCAAAATTAAAGAAGAAGGATCAAATCCTTTGAAGGCTATCCAAGGGGTTGTGTGTAAATCGGCTCTTCTCAAGCACAGACTATCGATATAGTGATTTAGAAGCGCATTCACAACGGTTTAGGGTTTAACCCATTGGGTAAAAGCCAATAAGCAAGTGTCATTCGAGCATTTAGTTATGGTGTAACAACTATGATGTGACAACTGTTAGGTACGACGGGGAAATAGTGGATGAACAACGGCAAAGTCAGAATTTACGAATTATCACGGGAATTGAACTTGGACAATAAGGACATTTTGAGTATCTGTGAAGGGCTCAATATAGCGGTAAAAAGTCACAGTAGCACGATCACAGAATCGGAGGCAGAACGCATTCGTGCGGCATCAGAAAAATATTCTGACCGCCCAGCGGCTATGAGAAGTCGTGACAATGGCGCATCCGCAGAAGGCGGCTCTGGATCGCCATCTACTAAACTAATTGGACGTCCCAACGGTCAGCGGAAGCCGCCAATCCTGGAGATCCGCCAGTATAAGTCTCGTACTAGTTCTGGCCCTCAACAGGGAGGTCCTCAACTGGCTCCCCCACCTCAATCCCCCGTAAGACCTCCGCTACCAGCACCGAGTAAGCCGATACCTCGACCAACGCCGCCGGTTATTCAGCAGGAGGAGCGTCAACCGGAACCGATCGCTGAAGAGGAACCGAGAGTTTCACCACCAAAGCCTGCTGCACTACAAAAAGAAGTGGAGGAAAAACCACAACTTGCTGAACCGCCTGTAAGACCGTCGCGACAAAAGTCTCAGCCTACTCAAGTCGAAAAACCGGTCTTGAAAAAAAATCGACAAGAGAATGCGGATTCCCCGTCGAGCAGTCCTTCAGCCCCAATTAAGCAGCCTGTCACTACCAATCAACAGGTAACTTCTCCAGAATCCCCACCCCCAGCACGTCGTATTCCGCCTGCGCCACCGGGTCCCAAACTCCAACCCCCCCCAAGAAGAGACAAATCACCACTTCGTGAGGGAGAAGTAGCTGCTAGCCGCTCGGGTCTTAGAGCCGATGACTCGGTCGAAGGAGATGACCCCATAATTGAGACGCCGGAGATGTTGGAGCTGCGACTCAAGCGCCCGACCCCGCCGCGAATTCTTAAGAAGAAACCCGAGTGGGAGGAAGAGAACGGCGAAGAAGAAGGGGCTTCAAAAGCTGGCAAAGCTGCCGGAAAACTCAAGCGGCGGAATGAACTATTCCTGGATGAAGACGAGGATTTTGACCTCGATGTGAACGACTTAGATGCTCCGGTGTCCGTAAGCGCGTCGGTAGCTCGTCCTCCAAGACCGAAGTCACTCCCAGGTCAGGTGGCATCAGTTTCAGCGCCCAATATTAGCCAGAGGAGAAAGCCTGGAGCCAAAGGCAGTGGCAGTAGCGGGAAAGCGGATAGTCGCGATCGCCGTCGTGAAAAGAAAGGTGTGCCTGAACGCCCAGAGCAAATTATTTTGACGGGTTCTCTGTCGATTAGAGAACTGGCTACTGCTCTAGCCGTTCCTGAAACCGAAATTATTAAGAAGCTGTTCTTCAAAGGAATGGCGGTCAACATCACCCAAACCCTCGACATTCCCACGGCTAGCATGGTTGCCGAGGAATTAGGCGTTGCCGTCGAGACGGCTGAAGAAGCCGCCGCCGCGACCAAAGTGACCGAGATGCTGGATGCTACAGACCTGGAAAACCTCCAGTGGCGTCCACCAGTTGTCACAATTATGGGTCACGTCGATCACGGCAAAACTACCTTGCTAGATGCCATCCGCTCTACCAAAGTGGCCCAAGGCGAAGCCGGCGGGATCACCCAGCACATTGGTGCTTACCACGTAGATGTTGAGCATGAAGGTCAGGTGCAGCAGGTTGTCTTCCTCGACACCCCAGGCCACGAAGCCTTCACGGCCATGCGGGCAAGGGGAGCGCGAGTCACCGACATCGCCATTCTGGTAGTTGCTGCCGATGATGGCGTTCGTCCTCAGACTATTGAAGCAATCAGCCATGCCAAAGCCGCTGAAGTTCCGATCATCGTTGCCATCAACAAAATTGACAAAGCCGGAGCTTCTCCTGACCGCGTCAAGCAGGAATTAACTGACCAGGGCTTGCAGCCAGAAGAGTGGGGCGGGGACACGATTATGGTTCCTGTGAGCGCTATCCAAGGCGAAAACCTAGATACGCTCCTCGAGATGATTCTTTTGGTTGCAGATATCGAAGAACTCTCTGCCAACCCAGAGCGATCGGCCAGAGGTACCGTAATCGAAGCCAACCTAGATAAAACTAGAGGTCCGGTTGCTACTCTGTTGGTGCAAAATGGCACCTTACGGGTTGGCGATACTCTAGTCGCTGGCTCGGTCTTCGGTAAGGTGCGAGCGATGATCGATGACCGGGGCGCACGAGTCGAAGCTGCTGGACCATCCTTTGCCGTAGAGATATTGGGCTTGAGTGATGTTCCGGCTGCTGGTGATGATTTTGAGGTCTTTGCAAACGAAAAAGAAGCACGATCAATTGCTTCAGATAGAACGGATGAACAACGGCAGTCTCGCCTGCAACAGGTGATGGCGTCACGCCGAGTCACCCTCAACAGTCTCTCTGCTCAGGCTCAAGAAGGTGAACTCAAAGAACTCAACTTGATTTTGAAGGCAGACGTTCAAGGCTCCGTGGAAGCTATTCTCGGCTCCCTCAGACAGCTGCCGCAGAATGAAGTACAAGTCCGAGTCCTGCTCGCCGCTGCTGGTGAAATCACGGAGACGGACATTGACTTAGCGGCTGCTAGTGGTGCTGTGATTATTGGGTTCAATACCACCCTGGGTCATGGTGCTCGACAAGCCGCCGACCAAGAGGGTATCGATGTGCGTGAATACAACATCATCTACAAACTCCTAGATGATATTCAAGCCGCAATGGAAGGACTCTTGGAGCCAGAACAGGTAGAAGAATCCTTGGGTCAAGTCGAAGTTCGAGCCGTCTTCCCAGTCGGTCGCGGCGCGGTTGCTGGTTGCTATGTCCTGTCGGGCAAAGCGATTCGCAATTGCAACATCCGAGTACGGCGTGGCGGTAAAGTTGTCTACGAAGGTATCCTTGATTCCCTCAAGCGGATGAAAGAAGATGCCAAGGAAGTCAACGCTGGCTACGAATGCGGTGTCGGCATCGATAAGTTCAATGACTGGGCTGAAGGTGACATCATCGAGACCTTTAAGATGGTTTCGAAGCGACGGACTCTGTCAGCCAATTAGGGACTAGACATGGGGAACTAGGAGCTAGTTAGGCAAAAAGAAATAGGAAGTAGTGACCACTTCTGACCTAATTTCTCTGTCGAGCTAGCCTCTATTCCCAGACCCTTCTTCCCTAAATCTATAACCCCTTAGCCCCTAGCCCCTAAGTGATGCGTTCCTTCTGGACTGAACCTTTCTTGTGGATTCATCTTGCCGGATTGGCGGCGTTACCCCTTTGTTTGGAACTTGTCTGGCTGGGTCTGGCAGTGGGTGACCCCATATTGCCAGTCTGGTTGGAGTTCCTTTTGGTGGCGGCTATCGGCATTGTGCCAGTGCTTTGGATGCAATTGACCCGTCCTTTTGATATTTTCAGTCTTCTGGTCTTAGCGATGAAACCAGAGCAACTTGCTGAACAGCAGCGACGCATCTTGAGCTTGTTCAAAACGAAGACTAACCCGTTGCTGACTATTGTCGGCGCTGTGTTCATGCTATGGGTACTCTGGCAAATCTACCGAGTGGCTCCCGTGGCGGCGGCGATCGCTCCCCTTGCACCAGGATGGCGGTTAGCTGGACTGTTGGGGGCTAGTTTGGCGTTTCTCGCCAGTAATTTGTTTCTGCAAGTCCCCCTGAGCGTCGCCCAAGTTCTCCTTACCAGCGAGTCGGAGTTTTCTAGTACCGAACCTTATCCTGTAGAAAAAACTCTACAGGACTTTACACTACCGGGTGTGCGAGTTAATCAAATTTTGCCAATAAGGGTAACCGAGTCAGCTGTAACAACGACATCATCAGCACAGTTACCCCCTGACCGAAAATGAGGCTTCTCAGCTCCTGAGAAGAAAATTCAGGAAAAACTTAGGCGCATTGGCCCCAAGATGTTGCTGAGGGCACAATCTAAAAAAAGTAGCTAGGTTATTCTACTAATTAAAGCAAAAAGTGCCTGTAAAAAGTGCTAATCAACAATTTTGTGTAAATCTATTAAAGGTATTGTATGGCAAGTTCAGCGACTTCCGAATCTAGCCAATTCTCCCAAGATAGCCAAATCTGGGGAAGCCTCAAACAAGCGATCGCTGCCAGTTCCGGGTTTCAGCGTTGGCAGATGGAACATCCAGGAGGTGACCAACTTCAGGATTATACCCTTGATAGCCGGGTGCGTCGATATCTCCGCGAAACATTAGAGACTCTGGCTTACTAGACACTACCTCGGTAGAAGTTTTTTACCAGTGCCAATGCAGATGAGGGGGAGAGGAGAAAATTTTACTAGTGGGTTATTTCTGCCAGACGACACTAGTATTTCGTCAAAATCCAATATTGGGCAGTCGGCCAATCACTTGGCTGATTTTCTGCACAACCTCAACAATGCGATCGCCCTCGACATGAACGTCTGGCGTTGGGTAGTTTTCCAAGATTTCAATTAGCGTAATTTGACTGTCGGGGAGCGCGGAACTGACGATGGCTCCTCGCAAAGATTCTCGATCAGCTCGATTAGTGGGAGTATGAATTACCTGACTAGCTTGATCGAGCATTACTTCCCCAATAGGGCTATTGAGTACGCGAGATAGAAGTATTGGGTTAACTTTAATCTCTTGGGTTAGAGTACGCCGCAACTGGTCGGGTTCTCTTCTAGCTAATTTTAGATAAAATTGCAGCTTTGTCGAAAGTTCACCGGTTTGAGCAAAAGTTGATAGCTCCGGAACCGACACCGTCTCCCGGAGAAAACGGTACTTCAGTACTACCGACTCAGCGGCGTCTGCACGAGCGCTAAAGCAAAAAACACTGATGAAGGCGAGCAAACTCAAGATCAAACGCCGTGACAGTGGTAAATAAGGGGACATTATTCTCTTTGACATTCTTCCATCTCAGCTGATACAGAATAGTCCTGCTGGTATCACCCTGCCATGACCAAAAAGGATGAAGTGTAAAGGATGTTAGTCTTCTTCCAAAAGAGCTAACATTCTTTGATTAACTCTTTTAAACTTAGCATCTATCTAGGGAGATAAAGTACCATCAGGCATGACTGCACGCGTCAGTTTAGCGTTCTTCAGTATGGCATTATCCAAATCAGCATTTCGCAAGTTAGTCCCGGTTAAGTCAGCTGAAGACAGGTTAGCGCTGCTTAAGTCCGCCGCACTGAGATCGGCCTGCCTCAAATCGGCACCCGTGAGGTTAGCGCTTGGTAGCTTTGCCAGATTCAGTTCAGCACCCGCAAGGTTCGCTCTCCTGAGATTAGCTCTAATTAAGCTAGCAACCTTTAGATTTGAGCTGCTCAAGTTGGCACCGACAAGGTTGGCATTAATTAAGCTAGCACCTGCAAGGTTAGCGCCTGTGAGGTTGGCACGCCTTAAGTCAGCTCGGATGAGGTTGGCACCCGTGAGATTTGCCCCTCTCAAGTCAGTATTGCTCAGGAGTGCTTCCGGCAATTGTGCGCTACTGAGGTCGCACCCCACACAGCTACCGGTTTGCCGCAATTGTTCTAGGTGTGCTTGATTGAGCGCTTTTACTGGCATTTGCAGCCACAGAGGCATTAAAAGGATGGTAATGGCGCAAATTTTTGATTTCATGGCGGTATTGAGGCGTACTAGTTGAGGTTTGGATACTTACGCATCCAACTTAACCCCCTACCTATCATGTTTTTGCTGACTATCTACTAAATTTAGGTGTTTTCTTAAACAGAATATACTTGTTGTTTGAATTGATTGGTGATCGCCTCTAATAACTGACTCATACTTATTGGCTTGATTAGATAATCATTAGCTCCTAGTTGCAGAGCACGATAGTAGCTATTACTATCAGTCTCGGAAGTGATAAAAATAAAGGGTGTCTCGGCTATACTAAAATCAGCGCGCAACTTCTTTAAAACTTCATATCCATCGAGATTGGGCATATTAATGTCACAAAGGATTAAATCAGGCTTTAGTTTTTTTGCTAAATGTAAGCCTCTGTATCCATCTTCAGCACTAATGACATTGTAATTTTCTAACTCAAGGAAATCGAAAAATATTGAGCGAAGTAGATCGTTATCTTCAATAATCAAAATTAATTCTTTCACTTCTTTATCTTTCTTCCTTACAAGCATCAGTTCCAAGCCAGTGCTACCCTGTTTCCAAGACCCGCCTTTGGGGACGAGTCGTAGCAAGGGTATAAATCTTGAATTTAATCACGAACTTGTAAAATTTCTTCTAGGAGGAGGCGATCGCAAGTTGAATTCTCAATCATCAACCTGGTCTTTGCCTTTTCACTAAGTTGCAGCTGACTGTTCGGTTCAAAGTTAAAGTCTTGACCTAGCAGAAACCCATGATTCTGAAGCTTTGTCAGTGCTAACGTCATCGCCACCTCCGCGAGGTCAAGCTCAGGCATTAGATAACAGGAATTGCGCATGAGCCAGCGACAAGCGTTAGGGTCAGTCTCAGCTAATTGATAGAGCGCTGCTATCAAGACTTCCTCAACACATTTGGCATTAGGTAAAACGGTAAAAAAGTCCTTGAGAGAAATCACCAGTGCCGGGTTTTGAGTTTTGAAAACATCTATGGCTAATTCAATGTGTAACTTACGGGTATCGGATAAGCACATCCTCACGGTTTTTTCCTTATCAAAACGCAACGCTAGGTGGACAGTACAACCAGCATTGAAGTTGAGATTGATAGGTGATGGGACTACAAGCATGAGCTACATTCGTGCGTGAGCGACGCTATCTTTGTGGATTGCCAGAGTTCCTCGCGGCTCTCTAAAGTATTTTGACTACCACACTTGAAGAGCAAAGCTAGACCCATTAATTGTGGTTCAACTGATGATTTGTCTGACCCTAACTCCAAATTAGGATATCAATGTGAATAATTTGTGAATTAAAACTCTCAGCTAGGGGGTTGATACCAAATCTGGGTTGACTGCTCCTTTTTCAACAACCCACACAAGGCTGTAGAGACGTTCCATCGGAACGTCTTTACGACTAGCTCAACATTATTCTGGTGATTGAATCGCTTCTGTGTTGGTTCTGGCTGGTAATAAAAAAGCCCTCTCATCCTATCGAGAGGGTTTATCAGTCCAAGGTTGAGTAAAAATCTATCAACCAAGTGTGAATAATTTGTGAACTGACAAAAGAAGCAGGGGGGACAGGGAACCGGGGAGAAGGTAGAGGGATTCCCTTCACACGGTTTCAAGCCCCCGGATGTATCTGTGGGGTTTCTCTAGAAGCTCTCTTAACTACTGTAGGGAGGCACGACTACTTGTTCTAATGCGCCCCTAAAGTGATGATATTTAAGAAAGCAGCTCTAAAAAAAATTCCTACTTTCTCTTAAGCGTCGTCTAGTGCAGTAATTCCTGGGAGTTCCTTACCTTCCAGCAACTCTAGACTTGCACCGCCACCAGTGGAGATGTGGCTCATTTGGTCAGCAACACCGACTTTTTCCACTGCTGCTACCGAGTCGCCACCACCAATGATTGTGGTTGCACCTTTTTTGGTGAGTTCAGCCAGAGAGTGAGCGATCGCTTCCGTACCTACGGCAAACTTATCAAACTCAAACACACCCATTGGTCCATTCCAGATTACTGTCTTGCAATCTGACAACGCATCTTGGAACACCTTCACCGAGTCCGGGCCAATATCCAAACCCATCCAACCATCAGGGATTGATTCAATGCTCACGGTGCGGGAATCAGCGTCAGCCGCAAAATTATCCGCAACTACCACATCTGTAGGCAACAGCAAGTCAACGCCACGCTCTTTTGCCTTAGCTTCCAAAGTTTTTGCTAGTTCCAGCTTATCTTCTTCCACCAGCGACTTACCTACACTCAAGCCACGGGCTTTGTAGAAGGTAAAAATCATGCCGCCGCCAATCAGCAGCTTATCTACCTTCTCCAGCAGCGTTTCAATCACCCCAATCTTACTGGAAACCTTAGAACCACCGATAATTGCCGCTAGAGGCTTTTGGGGATTTTCGATCGCGCTTTGCAGATACTGGAGTTCTTTCTCGATCAAGTACCCAGCCACAGAAGGTTTCAGATAATGGGTAACGCCCTCCGTGGAAGAATGGGCGCGGTGCGCTGTCCCGAAGGCATCATTTACATAGACATCTGCCAGCGAGGCTAGCTGTTTAGTAAATTCTGGGTCATTCTTTTCTTCCCCGGTGTGGAAGCGGAGATTTTCCAGTAACGCTACCTGACCATTTTCCAAAGCTGCGATCTGAGCATTAACTGCATCACCAACACAGTCATCACACTTAACAACTGTCTGTCCCAGTAGTTCTGAAAGACGATTAGCGACGGGCGTCAGGCGCAAACTTTCTTTCACTTGTCCTTTGGGACGCCCTAAGTGGCTGCACAGAACAACCTTGGCATTCTTTTTGATTAAATCCTGGATAGTGGGTATAGCAGCACGGATACGCGTATCATCGGTGATTGCGCCATTGTCATCCAATGGCACATTCAGATCCGCTCGTACCAATACCCGCTTTCCGGCTAAATCTGACTCATGTAAATCTGCTACAGTTTTTTTGGACACAGTAATAATCTCCTAACTGATGCTCTGTGGTCTTAAAGTGTGCCAGTGATTGTATGCTTGATGATTGCCTTGTAGATTCAAATAGATACCAACTGAATCCCCAGAGCAAAGAGTATTCGTTCTCAAGCCCGTCCACATTTTACCGGAGTCGGCGTCCTGGAGATGCGTGCGATGTTTAAAACCATATTGTTTCCCGTTGACCAAAGCAGAGAAGCCCGCGAAGCGGCTGGACTTGTTGCCAAAATTGTGCAACAGTACGGCAGTCGCCTAATTCTGCTTTCGGTGCTAGAAGAATCTGACCCTGAGCAAGCCGCACCGAATCCGGAGACAATGATGTCACCAGAGGTAGTTGCGGAACTACTTAAAGAGGCCCAAGCCGTATTCGCTCAACAGGGGATCGACAGCGAAACCCTGACTCGTGAAGGAATGCCTGCTTTCACTATCTGTGATGTCGCTGACGAACTTGGGGCAGATTTAATTGTCATGGGCTGTCGAGGTCTAGGTTTAACTGAGGAAGGTGCAGCCGAGAGTGTCACCAATCGGGTGATCAATTTGTCTCCTTGCCCGGTTTTGATTGTTCCTTAGGGACTAAGGACTAGGGGCTAGTGTTAGAAAATTGTATTAATTCTTATTCCCTGTTTCCTACTTCCCACTCCCCCAGCCTCCAGTCCCTAGCCCCTAGTCCCTAAAAAATGACTACTCCCTCTATCCAGTGGTATCCCGGTCATATTGCCAAAGCTGAACGGGAACTCAAAGAACAGCTCAAGCGCGTAGATGTTGTGTTGGAGGTACGGGATGCTCGCATCCCTCTCTCTACCCATCATCCTCAGACATCCCAGTGGGTGGGAAATAAAACAAGGGTGTTGGTGATCAATCGGCTGGATATGATTACTCCGGCGGTGCGGCAACTATGGACATCCTGGTTTCGAGAGCAGGGGGAGAGGCCCTACTTCACAAATGCCCAGCAGGGTAAAGGCATCCGTGAGGTAGCACAGGCTGCACAGGAGGCTGGAGTGCAGATGAATCAGCGACGGCGCGATCGCGGAATGCAACCTCGCCCAGTCCGAGCCGTAGTAATCGGGTTCCCCAATGTGGGCAAATCAGCCCTGATTAATCGACTCTTAGGGCGTCGCGTAGTAGAGAGTGCCCGTCGCGCTGGTGTGACACGCCAACTGCGATGGGTACGCATCTCTGACCAAATAGAATTACTAGACGCCCCTGGTGTCATCCCAGCGAACTTAAAAAATCAACACACTGCCCTCAAGCTAGCTATCTGCGACGACATCGGTGAGGCGTCTTACGACAATCAACAGGTAGCGGCTGCTTTGGTTGAATTACTCCAAGATTTGGAAAACACAGCCGAACCTAGTCTATTCCCAGAGTCTCCCTTAAAGAATCGCTACGAACTTGACCCAGCATTTTTCACGGGTGAAGAATACCTGCATACTTTGGCAAGCGATCGCCATCAAGGAAACGTAGAGCGCACAGCACGGCAACTTTTGCATGATTTTCGTAAGGGGTCGCTGGGTACGCTCCCTCTCGAACTGCCGCCAACTTAATCCTTGTCAGCTTATTAAGTTTTATTAATTGGGTTGGGGGGTAATACCCCTCATCGCGGTAAACTAAAGGCTAGTAGATGCACCCTGAAAAAGCGCCCTTTCTGGGCGTTTTTATTTCTATTTATTTACATCGCTAAATAGATTCAGCAATTTAGCGTAAATTATTTCAGACAAAATGCTGAGGCAATAGAGCTGGGTAAAGAAGAAGATTGGAGATGAGCACCGAAACAATTATCAGGACTTACGCCCGAACTCTACAAGTAGCCTTAGAAGTTAGGCTTTAAGCTCTACAAGCAGAGTATTCAGTAGCTGACTCGCGTAAGTCCTGTTTACCTAAACAATTGTAAAGTCTTGACCTTCACGATGTAGACTTCTTCCTGTTTAGGATGAGAATGATTAAGCTCATCCCACAACACTTAATACGTGTTATTTCACATCAGTCGTCAGTTGTACGGTGAAGCTTGTTGTCAGTTGTTTTTTCTACTGACAACTGACAACTGACGGCGCTCGGGCGGTCGTTCTTCGCACCATTGCTCATAGTGGGCTTCAAGGGCAGCCTTTCCTTGTGAAGGTGTAGCCCATCTCCGGCAGTAAGTAAATCAAATCGGTGATGGTGTGTAAATCCCCTGTCGGCGCGGACTGGTCAAATACGGTAAGTTGTCAAAATCGAAGTGAACTTTAGTGAAGGTATCGCCTCTAGCTGACTTGGTCGTCCCTCAATACTCGTCCTAGGACGTTGCACCGCTCAAGTATTTGAAATTCTTTAGCAATATAAATTATTTTTGTCATCACTTCCTGACTTGTCCGGCTTGCCAGACTACCTGATAAGTTGGAGGCTACTATATGTAACACAGCCTATCCAGGTTAGGTGTTCAAGCCTGTATGCCATTGACTTACTGGTGTAATATTTTAAAGGCAGGGGGGTGATAACCGTAATTTCACGGATGTTTTCAGCGGTTATATTTGAGACACTAAAGAGAATTCCAAAACCCTAGAGGTTAGAGAATACGGTTTCAGTAGCTTTCTTGAGCTTGCCCCCTAAAGCATACAGCTAGCTCACCGCAAAGTTTCTCAGTTAGAGAGCAAAGACTCCGTTGATGAAAGGGTGCCGCAGAAAGAAATTGAAGCAGATTACGAGGTGTTTGTAAAGAAATATTAAGGATAAACCGATTCTTCCTCTATCACCTCTATGCTCAAAAACTCTGGGTTATTTTCAAGAGTAGGCTCGTCAATGCTGTACTCAATAGCAATTCAGTATGACAGCCATAAGGAATAGACTTCGTTTTCACAAAAATTTACAAACACCCTCCTAAACAATGGTCAGCAAGATAGCGACTTTTAGACTTCCAGAGAACCTGATTCAGGAAATTCGGTCTCGGGCTGAGGCGACAGGTCGTGATCGAACAGCAGTAGTTGTTGAGGCTTTGAAACAAGCCTTTGGCTTTCCTCCTAGTGAGTCACGTCCAGCTACGGTTGAAGAGCTTCAGGCACAAGTAAACAAGTTAGAACAGAAATTGACTGGGCTGACTAAACAGCTGGTTGAACTAACTGAAGAACCTCGCTCAGAAAACCGAATCAGCCAGATTAGCCGAGCATCGAAGCAGGCAATGCCAGAGACACTATTCTTCGGCAATTCCTACGGGGAACGTGTTGGCACAGCGGCGGTCGAGGAGCAAGCGACGATCGCCTACGACAAGTCTTTGCTCATTGCCAACTCTTTCCTACCAGGGGAAGCGTTCGGTTCTCAGAAAAATGGCATCGGTGAAGGACGTATTCTAGATAGCGACGCAACCCAGCAAGAACTAGAACGTGAAATTGCTGAGGGTAAGTATGATGAGGCGGAACTCAAAGAACTAGCAGCCAGGATTGCACAGCAAGCGAGGATATTTGACCAAGTACTCTCGGCTTCTCCCGACCCAATCTGTGTATTCGACCGGATGGGAAGGTTTACCTATGCAAACCTTGCGCTTGCCCAATTGTTTGGATTGCAGCAGCGTTACATTTTGGGTAAGACCTGGCAACAGCTAGACCTACCGCCAGAGGTCATGGAAATGGAGCCAATCGACGCCCAACGAGAGGTGGTGTTTGCGACCAGGCGACCCTTGACCAAGGAAATTAGTTACCCAACTGTCAATGGAGTTCGGGACTACGAATGTATCCTCAGTCCCATCCTAGGTATCAGTGGTAGCGTCGAAGCTGTAATTTGCACAGCCAGAGACATCACTGAGCGCAACCAAGTAGAAGAGTCGCTAAGGGAATCAGAAGCTAATTATCGTCACCTATTTGAATACGCAAACGACTCAATCTTCATCATCGACTTATCAACCAGTCGCATTTTAGATGCCAACCAAAATGCAGCAAGGCGGCTTGGTTACACCCGCAAAGAACTTCTCAGGTTAAGAACAAGGGACATCGATGTACCGACATCTGAGTCTCGTCAAAAGATGATTAACCAGCAGATGCAGGCAACTGGTAGTATCATCTTCGATCACGCTCTGCGGCGTAAGGACGGCACAGAAATACAGGTTGAAATCAGCAGTCGAATCATCGAGTACCGCGATCAACTAGTCTCTCTGAGTTTCGTTCGCGATATCACCGCGCGGAAGCAGGCGGAGGAGCGGATGCGCCTACTAGAGTCAGCTGTTGAGAATACCCAAGACGGGATTTTAATCACCGAAGCAGGGCAACTGAACGAACCTGGGCCAGAACTTCTGTATGTCAACCAAGCCTTTACCCGTATTACAGGCTATGACCTGAAAGAGGTGCTTGGTCGGACACCGCGCCTGTTACAAGGTCCAAAGACAGACCGCTCTCAGTTAGATAAGATTCGGACAGCGCTTTCCCAACAGAAACCCGTTCAGGTTGAGTTGCTCAACTACCGCAAAGACGGTTCGGAATTCTGGGTTGAGCTGAATCTCGTGCCGATTTTAAACAAATGCGGTCAGTGTACCCATTGGGTTGCGCTTCAGCGGGATATCACAGAGCGCAAACAGGCAGAGGCAGTACTCTTAGCCTCAAAGCAGGAAATTAGCAAGATTCTAGAAAGTATCTCAGATGGCTTTTTTACCGTAGATCAGCAGTGGCGGTTCACCTATTTCAACCAGAAAGCAGAGCAAATTTTACAGCGCGATCGCTCTGAAATCCTCGGTCAGAATTTGTGGGATGCCTTTCCTGAGATGGTGGGGTCGATCTTTGACTATGAGTATCACAATGCTATTGCTCAACAAGTTACGGTGAGGTTTGAAGAGTTTTTCTCACCTTTGGAAAAATGGTTTGAGGTACACGCCTACCCCTCTAGCGAAGGACTTTCGGTTGTCTTCAAGGACATTACCAAGCGCAAACAAATTGAGGAAAGCCGACAAGCAGCAATCACAAAGAAGTAAGCAAGTTCACAACGCCGTCGTCTCCCCCTGGGTGGGGGGGCATGGGGTTTCCTCTGGGGAACAAGGGGCAACTGCATAAGTCCTAATTTGTAGTGCGGTTTAGCCGCACTTTTGTTTACTGTCATCAATTAGGAGAATACGGCGCTTGGAGTCAAAAGTAATCTTCCCTTGTTTCTGTAACTTGCCTAACATCCGGGTGATCGTCACTCGGGTTGTGCAGCAAGCATCCGCCAGATCTTGATGAGTGAGGTGAACACTCAAACGAGTACCTTGGGCTACGGGTTGACCAATTTCCTTTTTCAAAAAGAGCAAGAGATGGTCTAAGCGCTCTTTCACTTGTCGTTTTCCAGAAATCGCTAAAAGCAGTTCGGTTTGCCGTAGACGCTCATTTATTTGAGGTAAAAGCGCCTGCATCAGATTAGGAGAAGCTGCTATCTCTGATAAGGAAAAGGAGATTAACTCGACATTCTCCGACAGGGCGATCGCTTGGTAGGTCGGTAGCGAGGTCATACTAGAGCCAAAAGGCATCGACTGTCCTACCAACCCCACAAGTACCTCTTCACCAGTTTCACTCATCGTACTCAGCTTTACCAGTCCGTGGCGAACTAGCCAAATATAAGAGGGTTCTAGAGGAATAATTTCTCCCTTCGGATAAATATGTTTTGGTCGCTCCTCGCTAAAGTCGTAGTCGCTACTGTGTAGCAACTTAAGAATTCGCTTGCGCTCAGTAATGTCGCGTGCTATCCAGCGCACACCGCTCATCTTGCCTTCATAATCGCGGATGGGGGCGACAGTTAGAGCTGCCTCAAAGGGTTCACTATTACGGGGTCGCAGGCTTACTGTCCACTCCTGCACCCAGTCTGACTGGTGCAGTTGGTCTAATTTGGTTCGAAACGCTCGACGTCCTTGTGGAGGGATGAAGCTGATCAACAGTTTATCCAGCAAGTACGACGGATCAACGTTGAGGAGTGTGGCGGCGGCACGGTTAGCTTCCTGAATTTTCCCATTTGCATCACTTACCAGGTAAGCATTGGGCAAGAACTCAAACAAGTCTTTGTAGCGCTGGCGTTCTGCTTCCACCTGCGATCGTATTGCTGTCAATTCCTCAGTTTGCTGGAACAGTTCCTCTGCGGCTACCTGTAGTTCTTCCGAGGCGGTACCAAGTTCTTTGAAGGCTGTTGGCAGCAGTAAATCTGGTAGCGGCCCTACCGACGCGTTCGCGCCTCGGTAGAGTTCACTTAAGCGCCAGTGGATGTCCTGTATTTGTTGAGCAAAAATATCTACATTCATGTCACACCTTTAAGACTCACCTTCACTACGTGAAGTATTAATGCCTCTCATGCTACATGCACTGACCCATTGGGAGATTTTAATAAAAAAAACCTTTAAATTTCTTAATCAATAACGTTATAAAGAGTAATCCGTGAAATAAATGAAAATATAAACCTTAAGTTGTATTTAGAGTCACACGCAAACTTAACAACAGCCTATCCCTGCGGCAGACGGCACAGCAAAATAGACGTAGCTATTCTTATCAATGAGCTGCAATTTCCAAAGGATACCTGGGAGTTACGACAGCTAGTAAAGACGAAAAGCAATAGCGATTGAGGTTGTCTTCTCCTATCTCCTATCCAGCTTACATTAAGTAGCTCCCAGGTTACTTCATACATCCTCACCTAGTAACTATGATCCAAACACTCGCTATCTCTGAAAAAAATCTAACTTCTAATTTTTCAGGGCAAATTCTCTGTTTTCATATTAATACCACAAACCAAATTCAAATTATCCGAATTACGAATATTTCGGCTTTGCAGTTTGAGCGAGTTGTTTTTCCTGGTCAGCGACTAATGTTTGAAGCTGTGCCAGAGGCGAAACTAGAAATTTGCACTAGCGAGAAGAACAGCACAACTATTAGTTATGTCATTCCTTGTCAACAGTTGCGTGTCATCGAAACTTTTTTCGAGCAATAGGCTTTGAAGATTCTCTAGGTTTGAATAAGTAGGTGGGCGGATTGAAAGTGACAGTCTAAGGTCATAGGCTGCTTCTTCTCATCTGAAGTTGAGCAAAAGATTCTTTTCAGATTAATTACACCCACCTATTGATTATTTTCTTTATTGAATTCATCGTTTTATCGAAGTATTATTTGATTTTTGCTGTTTTATCCGAGGTAAACGTGTTTTCTAAAATAATCAATTTAACGTTAGGACTTGTAATTCATGAAGTAAAAGATATTTTGAATTATTATCCTGAGTACCCCTATCAAGTAGCCTTTTCTAATCAGGAACTGCGGCAAAAGCTAATTACCTATATCCTCAACCGATTTCCTAATTACTATGCAATCCTTGAGGACGGACAAGACCCCCCTAAAGACCCTAGGTTTTTATACGCTTCTTTGGAAGAACAAGTACAATTGGAAGTTCTGATTTGCAATAGTATTGTTGATGTCTTCCAAGCAAATGCTGACTCAATTGGTTGCCACATTTCTCAGGAGGAAACTTTAGACAACAATCCATCACATCGGTTTGACTGAGAATTATTAACCGTAAGCGCAAAACTCATAAACATAACAGGGTGTTAATAGTCCAAGTAAAGGACTGAGGCAGAAGAATTATGAAAGTTTTAGAAGATGCTAAAGATATTTTTACAGGGTTATTAGAATGGTTAGGATTAGCGTGGTGGGTAGAAGTTGTCACCTATAATCCATGCTGTACTTACTACTTTGGTCCGTTTGCAAGTGATAAGGAAGCTAAAATTCATCAAGATGGATATATTGAAGATTTAGAACAGGAAGAAGCCCAAATAATTACTGTGAATATTCAGCAGGGTCAGCCAAAGGAACTAACGATTTATGGGGAAGAATTGTTAGATAGCTGTGACAGGAGTGTATTGCAACGACCTCATGCTCAAGTTCACCCTCGGTAGGGAGGTTTTTATTGTAAAATCTAAAATCCCTCTGTGTCACTCATTCATGTTTCGATAGGTAGCCACCGCAGAAGGAGATACCCGATTCAGGTAGCGGAAAATCCAATATTTAATGACTGAATCCAAAATAACCGGGAATGTCGCAATAAATAAGAATATAAAATCTCTGTTCTCTGGTATTCCTAGATGTTTAGATATCCCTTCGAGGACAACTTCCCAACCGTGAGGTGAGTGGAATCCTACGAACATATCGGTAAACAAAATAATAATAAAAGCCTTGGCACTATCGCTGAGACCATAGACAATATCATCCATAAAGGATTTCAATACCACAATATCTTGCTTGCTGTTGAAGATAACCAAGCTAAATGCTATCAAAGCGAGGAGATCGGCAAAAATATTTTTAATCGCATTTTTTCCTCTTTGATGGAATTCTTCGTTCAGTTCAGTGGCTCTTTCTCTAATCTCGTCTTCTATTTCCTCTTGAGAGAGTTTAGGAGCAGAAAGAATTAAGTTTTTAAATTCCAGTTTTTCTTTAAATCTGTGTAACTCCTCCATAGCCTCTTCTTCCATGTCAAGATTCAAATAAGCAACGGGTTCGGCTTCAGTTTTCCACTGATCAATAATCGGACTTACTAGGAGGTTTTTTGCGACTTGTTGAGTCAAAATAGGAACAATAATTAAAGTCAAAATGAACTTAAGAGAGATTATTGTTTTAAGTTTAGAAGAACGAAAACTTTTAACAACTTCCTCTTCTGCTTGGGGATCTAATTCTTGTTGAATTCTAGTAAATGTTCTTAAAATCGATCGGGGCAAAACGCCCGTCTTATCAGATAGTGGCTCGATATTAGCCACTACACCATTTTTGGATATTACACGCTTGGGCAAAGACCTTGGTTCAGCCTTCGCATCATTTATGACAACTTGATTTAAGTCAGTTGTCATAACCTGATTTTGTTTGGTTTGAGATATCGGCACCAAAGAAGCCGATGCTGATACCTTCTTTTTTTCTGTGTACTTTGATACTATTTCATCAACAAAGTTTAATTTTTCAATAATAATTGATTGCTTCTCATTGAGTTCTAGGGGATAGTATTGGGCTGGATTTTCAATAGCTTTTATGGTGGTATTGGCAATTCCTCTTGACTGCGAATTGCTGAGAACGGAACGAGTGACCTTAAATTCGGCGAGTCTGACCTTAATAATATTTAAGTATTTCTTCAGGTCCGCCTCGAAATAGGATATTACGCTACTGCTGTGGTTGCTGGAATTTGCACAGATTTTTTTGCCATTAAAATGCTCATCTTCGATCGCTTTAATCATCAATGCTGCTCTATAGGCCTGGTCTAACGATCTTTCCGGTGTATCTGAGAACCATTGATTAGCAGCGCGTAAGATATCTTTTAAATTCATTGAAACAGCTGGCTTCACAATAGAGAATATTAAGGGTGCTTCTGACAGTACTAGAGTGTCAGAAGTCTATAAACATAGTGTACGTAGTATATTAACAAATTACCCAAAGGAGGACTTGTGCATCTTGATTCGCTCTGGATAACTGGGTCAACTCGCAGTGGCAAGACAACTCGCCTTGTAGCTCAGTTTAACCAATGGGTAGAAAGAGGAGTAGGTAGATTACACCAAAATTCTCGCCCAGAATCTCGGATGAGCCGTCGTGACCGAAGAAATGCACCAGCCATTTTAATTTTTGCCGCTAACGACGATAATCGGCGTGATTTAGCTGATCAGCTAACAATATCAATCCAGGGGCGGCATCCCGTTCGTGCCAAAACGCCTTTGGGTTTTTTTCAGGATGAAGTGATGCTATTTTGGCCGCTGTTAATTCAGCGGTTGAATCTTAGGGCACAGTTTCCGCTGCGGCTACGTCCGGAAACTGAGCAGGAGTTAGCCACTCAACTATGGCGAGCAGCCATAGATAATTGGAGTATACAACTACCGGGGGCGAATGAGTATGCAAAAGTTCGCCGCCTCTTGGATTTGTTGCTGTTGGCGGCTGTGAGTGGGACACGGGTTGAGGACGTTCCCAGTATGCTCAACCAGGGTCTCTCTGAGGAAGAGGGGACGCCGGAACTTTGGGAGTGTATGGGGCAGTTGCTCTTGGACTGGCGGCGCTGGTGTCTGGAGCGGGGATTGCTAACTTATGGAATTATTGGCGAACTTTATTGGCGTGAGTTGTTGCAAGATTCAACTTATCAGGAGCATTTAAGGAAGCGGTATCATGCTGTATTGGCAGATGATGTGGATGATTATCCAGCGATCGCACGGGACTTATTCGAGTGTCTATTAGATCGAGGAGCCGTTGGAGCGTTCACCTATAATCCTGATGGGAAAGTGCGCTTGGGTCTGAATGCTGACCCAAATTATCTTGAAGGTTTGGCATCGCGCTGCCAGATAGAAAGTTTAGATATGCCACCTAGCGGCTCGTTGGCAGCTAGCTTGGAAGACATAGTGCTGGAATTAGTGGGCGATGACCCGATGTTTCCCACAAGTCTACCGGAATCTTTGATGTCAATTCAAACGACTTCCCGTGCTGAACTCTTAAAGCAGACTTCTAAGGTGATTATTGAAGCGGTAAAGTCTGGGCAAGTGCAGCCGCAAGAGATTGCGGTAATCGCCCCAGGTTTAGATGCGATCGCCCGCTATACCCTCACCAGTCACCTTAGCAGTGAAGGCATACCCGTAGAGCCGCTCAACGACCAGCGCCCCCTTGTCAGTTCGCCGATGATTCGCGCCTTGTTAACGCTCTTGGCATTGGTGTATCCCGGTTTGGGACGCTTGGTAGACCGAGATGCGATCGCTGAAATGCTCGTTGTCCTCAGTGGTCGGCGAGAGGTAGTGGAAGACAATGGGGAGGTCTTAGCACTTACTACACCCCACATCGACCCAGTGCGTGCCGGTTTATTAGCAGATTACTGCTACTCTCCCGACCCTGAACAACCCCGCTTACTGTCGGTGGAGTCCTTTGCTCGTTGGGATCGGTTGGGCCACCGAGCGACAGTGGCTTACTCGGAGATTGTACAGTGGTTGGAGGTGCAGCGATCACAACAACAACAGCATCTTATCCCTTCCTGCGTCGTTGTTCTCGACCGAGCCATTCAGAAATTTTTGTGGAATGGCAGCAACCTGCCCTACGAGCAATTATCGGCACTGCGGGAACTGATGGAAACCGCTCAACACTATTGGGAAGTGGATAGACGCCTGCGCCAAACACCCCAAGAAGAGTTGAAGATTGGAAGCTTAAAAGTTGAAGCTTCAGACCAATCGTCTAACTTTCAACCCACTAAAGAGCAACCTTCAACCCTTGTGGGAGCAAGGGCAGGTAACCCAGCCCACACCACCATTGCCCAATTCATTCAGCTGCTGCGTCGCGGTACTGTTACCGCCAATCCCTTCCCTGTCCGCCGCCTTGCACCAGCCACGATGGGTGCTGTAACTTTAGCAACTATCTTTCAATACCGCGCTAGTCACCGCTTCCACCGTTGGCACTTTTGGCTTGATGCTGGTTCCTCCCTCTGGTTGAGCGGCGGTGCTGCTACCCTATTCGGAGCTAACTTATTTCTTAAGGAATGGTCAGGACGCCCTTGGACAGAGGAAGATAAAATCAATGCGGATAACCAGCGCCTGCGGCGGATTTTACGCAATTTACTGGGGCGTACCGGTGAGCGAGTTTACCTGTGCCACAGCGATCTTGCCGTGAATGGCAGCGAGCAATCTGGGCCTCTTTTAACTTTAGTTCATGCCTCCGTTCCACTCGATTCTGAGACTGTAGTCCGCTGAGACTCAGCAAGGTGTAGATTTCCTTAGCCAACCCGAAGTTACAAGGATGCGGGTTACTTCAGAACCTCTGCAACTAGTGAGAGAACCATCGGTATCCAAAGGATAACTCCAGCAATTGTCCAGCGTCTTTGATGGGCTTTGAATTGTTCAATACTCTGCCACTTTCTGCTTTTCCACGCCCATTCATTGCCCATGCGACCCAACGCGATCGCTACTATAACCGCCCAACCAGGACTAGGTACCCATGAGGAAAGCCCAATCCAAACGTGATTGGTGAGAGGCCACAGCCAGGGCATCAAAAAAGCTCCCCAATTCCAGCCCTTAATTTCATTGGGTACCGATACCGAGTCATCTAGTAAATTGCTCTGCCCCGAATTATTCACAAATTCGGCTGGCTTGATGGAGAGGCGTTCTGTGGGATCGGCGAAGTCGTTCCTCAAGGATACGTCTCCACTATCTGTAGCTGCGTTGAGTACCATGCCGGATTCTAGAGCTGAAAGCGCCTCAGATGCACTCTTGAATCGTTGCTCTAGAGCCGGTTCGGTCAGCATCTTTATCCAGCTAATCATGCTAGGACTGAGATTCACCTGGTCTTCAAAGCTAATTCGCAAATTCCGAGATGGTAGGTCAGCAGGTGCCGTCCCTGTAAGCAAATGAATCAACGTGGCACCTAAGGCATACAAGTCGGAGGCAGGAACCGCCCTACCGCCAAACTGTTCCATCGGTGCATAACCATAGGTTCCCACTACTGTGAAGGTGGCTCCCTCATGATGCGCCCGATCTTGCACCGCACCAAAATCTACTAAATAAATCTGCTCATCCTCCCCCCAAATCAGATTGCTGGGTTTAATGTCGCGATGCAGCACGG
>DATNPI010000600.1:0-8760 GCA_036703325.1 Coleofasciculaceae cyanobacterium | reverse complement strand
TTTTCCACTCGGTCAACATTCCAGAAGTCTGCTTGTAGTCAACTCGTTGTTGATGTTCGTACCAAGCTTCTGTTCTTGTATGTAGAGCTTTGTTGTATACCAAACGCACACAACCCAACGTCCGGCGCAAGAGTTGTTCTTGTTCGGGCGTTGGGTAAAAGCGGTATCTGTAGGCTCTCTGAGTCATGCCTTACATCTTACCCTGTTTCCTGTAAGGTTATTGGAAGAAGATCCGGATTTTAATCTCAATTTTTCGACATTGAGTGAGAGCGGGATTGGGGAACGAAGGTACGTAGTTCCCCCGCCTTATATCCCCGCTCTCTTATGTGCAGGGTTTTACGGCGCTCTCCGATAATATGCTTGCGTTCTTTGTGCCGTTTAAATTGTCATCTGGCTGAACGCCAGATTCGATTTCTTGTTAGCACGGGTGGGAATTCTCAACCTTAGGGCGAGAGTTGGCAGACTAACGTCTTGCTTGGCTAACGACTCAGGCTGCCTTTGCTTTCATCCCCTCCCTATAGAGGGAGGGGCATTCCCGCCGATTAGGGTAAACTGAAAATTTCAAAATTACTTTACCGAAGTGGGCTTTTGATCCCGATTGGTCATTAGAAGTCCGCATCTACTGCAATGGCAAAAACACAGAAACTACACCCAAAGACTTTTGGTGATTGGGCACATCTTGCGGTAAAAAAACACTTCCAGAAAACGATCAAGCACGAAACTGACGTTCTCAAGGATAGAGACCCGGAAGCCTTACACCAAATGCGCGTCGGTATGCGGCGTCTGCGTACAGCAGTTACTGGTTTTGCACCAGCGCTTTCGCTGCCGAACGCTGCCCAAGAAAGAAAAATTGCCAAAATTGCCCGACAACTGGGGGAGCTAAGAGATTTAGATGTCCTGCAAGACGCCCTTCAAAATCAGTATCTCCCAGCACTACCGACACCAGAACAACAAGCCCTCAAGAAAGTTCTAGCAACCCTTGAAAAGCAGCGTAAAAAAACTCTAGAGCAGGTTCAGACAACCCTTAAAGACGAAAAATATCATAAACTCAAGCGTGCTTTTAAAGACTGGTTAGAGCAGCCGACTTACGGAGAATTTGCCGAAATTTCAATTTACGATATCCTGCCAGATTTGCTTTTGCCGCCAGTCAGTCATCTTCTTCTCCATCCGGCTTGGCTGCTAGGAATCAAGCTCGAAGCTGGAAAGATAGCTGTCCCTATCCCAGTTACTTCGGACATGGTGGAGCAGCTTTTAAACGTCCACGGAGACAAACTTCATAGCCTGCGTAAGCAAGCCAAGCGTGTGCGCTACCAGATGGAGCTATTTACTGACTTCTACGGCTCTCCCTATGAGGATTATCTCGAAGATATTAAAGACATCCAGAGCATTTTAGGTCACATTCAAGACAGTTTCGTTTTGGCAGAATTTCTGACAACTACTCTCGGCTCAGAGGCAACAGTTCAACTACCAACACTTGCCACCCAGTTAACAGAAGCTCGTTACCAGGCCTGGCACGAGTGGCGGTCTTTACAGCATCGGTATCTAAAACCCGAAACCAGGCAAGGTTTGCATCAGGCTATTCTAAAACCAGTTTCTACAACAGGCCAAGGAACAACGAAGGAGAGGAAAGAAGAGGAGGAGTAACCCCGCTAAGGAATACAGGGGTTGAGGCTGTTTGGAGGGATAAACAGGACTTACGCATTCGCCAGCCTAACTGGGGGGAACTAGATTTACTCCCCCTTTCGTTGGGGACGGGGAGGGACAGCCTCATCAGTTAATCTCCTGATTACCGAGCCTTTACCTTCATGGTTTACATTGGGGCTGGCTCCATAAGCCAGTTATTACAAAGCTGGAAAAGTTGCACCTCATGCCCCAAACTTCCAGAGCAATTCTAGAAATCGATCAGCACGAACCACAAGAAGGACGCCGACTGCACTTTTTTGCCAAAGGGGAAGAAATTCCCTTGGTTTCCCAGGGTGTCTGGCAAGTCTGCCAAGGTTTAGTGCAGCTAAGTACGCTTTGCGCGAATGGTGAAGAGGTGTGGCTGGGTTGGGCAGAACCTTCGACGTTCTTTGGTCAGTGGTTTTCCCTTCTACAGGCTTATCAAGCAACAGCCTTATCTGATGTCCAGCTCACCTGGTTTTCCCTGGCGGAAATCAATGCTTCCCCGCGTCTAGCTCAGACTCTCTTACCGCAGATGGTGCGCCGGATGCGACAGACTGAGGCGCTCTTGGCGATATCGGGTCAACGTCGGGTCGAAGACCGCTTACAACAGCTACTACTGCTGATGAAACGGGAAATTGGTCAACCTGTAGCAGAAGGAACTCGTTTAGATGTGCGTCTTACCCATCAGAACCTGGCAAATGCAATTGGCACGACGCGGGTTACAGTCACGCGACTACTCAGTAAGCTCAAGAATGAGGGAGCAATCACCCTCGATCGCGATCGCCATATCATCCTTAAAAAGGACAGCTTCAAAAATATTGCTGATTGGTGAGTGCATTTGCCAAATTATCCTTTAGAATATCAGCTTCACAGTTTAGTGATTGGTGAGTTGCATTCTTCAGGAGTAAGACTCTGTCTCTTGACGTTATTTCAATTTCCCCAGCAACCGACCAGCCACCTGCTGGGTTGATTGTGATTTTACACGGCTGGGGTGCCAATGCCCAAGATGTGGCTTCTCTGGTACCGCTATTGAACCTGCCCAATTACCAGTTCCTGCTTCCCAATGCTCCTTTTTCTCACCCTCAGGTACCGGGGGGCAAGATGTGGTATGACCTTGCCAGAGAAGACTATAAAGGATTAGCACTAAGTCAGGAACTTCTGACAGACTGGATTAAGTCCCTGGAAAGTACTACGGGTATTTCGCTGGAGTCTACTATTCTGAGTGGCTTTTCTCAAGGCGGGGCAATGACCCTGGATGTCGGGTTAAATTTCCCTGTAGCAGGTTTAATCTGCCTGAGTGGTTATTTGCATCAAACACCTCAAAACTTAAATCCTCCTTTGCCATCAGTTTTGATCGTGCATGGTAGACAAGATACGGTTGTACCCTTAAGTGCGGCTCAGAAGGTACGAGATTATTTACTCAATCAAGGGGCACCGATGCAGTATAAAGAATTTGATATGGGGCATGAAATCTCACCAGAAGTTTTAGAAGTGGTTCAGGACTTCATTCTAGTGAACACATGAGCAACAGAGTCGGGAGTAAATTCGGTACAAATCAACCAAGCAGGGTTAAAGCTTCTGGCTCCTCGCTTCCACAAAGCGTAAAGGCGATCGCCTAGAAGTCGTTCGCGAGCATCGGAAAAACTCACAATTCCTTAACTTAATACTTTGTATTCTTCAAACATAGTGTTGTCAAGGAATGGCGATAATATAAGAGCGGCTGTTAGATCTGTACAGCGTTTAACACAGATGCTAATCAAGGGAGGCGTGAGTGATGGCAACTTCAACCATTTTCCAGCGTGATTTGTCGGCTCTCTCGGCAGATGACGTTGCAGAGTTGGCTGGACGGCTAGAGCGGGATGATTACACTAGTGCCTTTGAAGGGCTGGATGATTGGCATTTGCTTCGTGCACTGGCTTTTCAACGTCCAGAGTTGACGGAGCCTTACCTCTACTTACTAGATCTCGAAGGCTATGATGAAGCGTAAGAGAGGTTAGAGTTGTGAGTTCTGAAGTTGTAAGGTTTATTTCCTCTAACTGCTGACTCTCAGCTCCTGACTGCTATGCCGACGCTTCATGGTAGACGGGTTCTAATTGGCGTAGGCGGCGGTATCGCCGCCTATAAAGTCTGTGAAGTTGTTTCCACTCTATTTAAAACTGGGACTCAACTCAGAACAATTCTCACCCAGGCATCTCAAGACTTTATCACTCCTCTGACGGTAACAACACTCTCGCGCCATCCGGCTTACACAGATAAAGTCTTTTGGCAACCAATTCATAGTCGCCCTGTACACATTGAACTAGGAGAATGGGCGGAAGTTTTTGTCATTGCTCCCCTGACAGCTAATACATTGGCTAAGTTAGCTTACGGTTTAGCGGATAACTTGCTAACAAATACAGTACTGGCTTCTAGCTGCCCTGTGTTATTGGCACCAGCGATGAATACGGAGATGTGGGAACAGCAGTCGGTGCAGCGAAACTGGCAACTGCTATTGAGCGATCGCAGATATCACAGTGTTGGGCCAGTGGCGGGACTGTTGGCATGCGATCGCGTTGGTTCCGGACGCATGGCAGAACCACGCGAGATTGTGACGGCTATTCAATCTCTGTTGCACACTGGCGGTGAGCGAGATTTAGTTGACAAGCGAGTATTAATTAGTACCGGAGGAACACGGGAACATCTAGACCCTGTACGCTTCATTGGCAATCCCTCCACTGGCAAGATGGGACTGGCACTAGCACAAGCCGCGATGCACCGAGGGGCAAATGTGACGCTAGTTCACGCACCAACAACTTGGGAGGTGCCAATGGGTATGCGGGGAATTTCGGTGGTTAGTGCTGCCGAGATGCGGCAGGTGATGTTGGAATGTTTTTCAGATGCTGATGTGATTGTGATGGCAGCCGCTGTGGCAGATGTTAAGCCTGCTGAGTATACAGCCGAGAAGTTGCCAAAGAAATTGCTCCCCACTTCCTTATCCTTAGAGCCAGTGCCGGATATCCTGGCAGAGTTGGGACACCGTAAACAGCCTCATCAACGTTTAATCGGCTTTGCTGCCCAGACTGGGGATATTGTCACGCCAGCTTTGCGGAAGTTGAACGAGAAAAAGTTAGATGCGATCGCGGCTAATCCCATTGACCAACCAAATGCTGGTTTTGGCAGCGACACTAATCAAGCTATCTTTCTAGATAACCAAGGTCGCCAAGTAGAAATTGAACCTTGCAGCAAATTGCAGCTAGCTCACCATTTATTAGATTTTGTGAAAGCCCTGCGGTGATGAATCTAATCTAGGGCCTTGTGATCGATTAGTCGAATTCAATCCGAAATTCCAAATCAGCTTGGTCAGTTGCCTTAATTTCTATATGCCCTACCAAACGAAGGTTCTGGTTTTCCTATGAACGAAGGAAAAGCTGAACCTTTTTCAGGTAATTTACTCTCTGCAATAGGTACAGCTGAACCAGCGATCGGCACTTTAGCCAACGGTTTCAAATCACTATCAATAGCTTCCAATAACTTAAGCCAAGTTTGGGGACTGTCATGAATTTTTGCTAAATCAGTTGAGACATCGTACCAAATATTGTTTTTAACATAGAGGTTGAGGCGTTCCGTCAATGTCGCTCTCTTTAACTGGCTTTCGATATCCGGTAAATTGACTCTTTTTACCGTGCCCGTATGAGCAACCGAAAGTGATTGATCATCTGGATCATTAGATTCACAAATAATTCCGAACTCCCACCTATATAGCTGATTATTCTCTAGGGGATTTACTGTTATCGGCAGGCTAATACTGACAAAACCTGGTGTTTCAGGAAGCTTTACATCAGTCTCATAAAGCTTATTATTTGGTTCAGACTCTAACGACAGCGAAAAATATCCCGACCTGACTTTATCAGTTTTATAGGGGACGTAAAACCAAATAGTTGGATGTCCGGTAAGCGTGAATCCAGAGAATTTAGTACTAGATTTAATAACAGGCAACAACGGAGTGAACGGTATTTCTGTCATCTCACACTCACCACGAGTTCCCGCTGGGTGTCGTGGGCTAGGTCTATCTGTAACTGGTGGGATTCCATGACCAGAGACCACTTTTATGCTGGGACTGAGCTGTGCCTGTGCTATTTCAAGGAAGTATGTAATCGCAACCAGTGTAAAGGTAATCGCTAAGGCTGGTTTCATCGGATTCATGATTGACACGCGTAAAAATATTTACTGTGATTGATGGTTTCTAAATACTCTACAAGCTACGATACTTCCGCCAGTGACTACTAATGCCAACGCTGATGGGACAAGGGGCAACAATCCGCCGTTTGTCAAAAATAAGATAAAGCAAATTCCATTTAAGGTAATGATTGCTACTGTGCCAGTTAGTCCCAAACGTATTGGTGATAATAGATACTGCCAAGCGAGTATGCCTCCCACCAGAGACCAAGCCCAAACCCAGAAAGCATCACCCCATATAGGCAAGAACCACAGGCAACAACGTTGGTCTTTAACAGCACTAAGAATTTGACTCACCATCTGGGCATGAAGCAATAGCCCTCGTAGTTCCTGGTTATAAGGCGTGTTGAAATTATCTGAAATAGTTGGATCGGTGACACCAATTAGGATAATTTTATCTTTGATAAAATCTGGTTTGACCTGATTAGTTAAAATCTCAGTGAGAGTGACTTGTTCAGCAATTTCTTTGGGGGATTGGTTTGAGCGGTAATTGAGCAGTACTTGGAAGCCTTCTGTGCCTACTGGTTGCTGGTAAAAACCTGTGTGAGGTGTCAATTTTCTGAAGACGGCTGAACCAAGCTTCCAGTAATGTTCAGAGATAAATTGGAGTGAGATATTGTCTGCCTTTAGATAATGCAGTACTAGTTGGAAGTTCAGGGCATAGTAAGTGTCACAGGAGGATGCAGCAGGCGGTTTCATCGCCAAGAGATGGCGACGGACAATGCTATCTGGGTCACGAACAACATCCCCAAAACCCAGCTGTTGTTCTGAGATTCCAGGAGGAGGTGCAACACCTTCAGGAATTTTAGTAGAAGGAACTATACAGATAGGAATTACGCGATCGCTTTTTTGCAGATAGTTAACTAAATCGGTGTGTCCCTCCCCTTCTGGTCGATCTCGATAGATGTCTAAGCCAATAACTCGCGGTTGATGCTCCTCGATTTTCTTCAACAACCGCAGCATTGTGCGATCGTGTAGCGGATACTCACCGCCTAATTTTTTAATATCATCTTCGGTTACTTTGACAATCAATAGGCGAGAATCTAGTTTTTCCGCTGGACGTAGTTGCACCATCTGGTCGAAAGCTTTCAATTCCGATGGCTGCAATAGACCTAGCGATCGCATCCCCATGACCAAACTAGTAACAGCTACACTCGTTAACAGCACGTTCTGCAAACTACGCCACCAAGGTCGCGGTTCAATTGAACGCAGTTCTGGCCAAGTCGGTGGCTCTGCTGCTAAATTCTGAAAAATCACTGGCAACCAACTGGCACAGGGAAATTTACTCTCTAATCCTTGCAACCGTTCTCGTGCTTCCCGCACTGCCAGATAGAAAGACCTGCCACCCGCAAAAGCAGAGAGAAAATGCTTCAAAAATTCTTGGGCGACTTGGTCTGGCACCAATTCCCGCATCACGATCATTTGGGGAATCTGCAAATCATCCAATTGCCGCGCCAATCCCAACCCATCACAAGAATTAAAAATTGCCAGTTTTAAACCCCGTTCAACCGCTTTCTTGAGGGCGTACCACAGTTCATTAATTGTTAAGCTATCTGTTTTATTGATATAAATCCGACCTGTTTCTCCCTCAGTCTGGCTATGGCCTGCGAAAAAAATCACGTCCCAGGGTTGCTCCCACAGCTGGTCGTTGATTTCCTGGTGTGTCTTCTCTACGAGAAAGGTCGTTTCAGCATTGGGTAAATTTTCTAGTAACTGGCGATCGGCTTCAGTGTTAATGCCCTCGCTATGACCCAGAATTGCTAAGATTTTGACTTTGGATGTGAGGGTTGGCGTAGTTTTTTTGACTCGTTCATACTCTGTAGGAGCCAGCGCCACTTCAGCCTTTGAGTAACGGTCAAAAAAATCCCATAGATGCCAAGGAAGCTTCTGTAGCTGCTGATTTTCGGTGCAAATCAGCACCCTAATCACTTCGTCTCGGTTTAATTCTTCTCGTAGTCGCTTGTCGAGGTGACGAAACCGCTCAGTGTCGAGCCATGCTGTCAGACGCGATCGCACTTGTCTGGCTGATTCGTCGCAGTCCTTGAGCCGTTCGTTGATGGAACCATCGTAAATGATTTCTTTGGGCTTGATTCGATAAGGCGCTCCGACCTGGCGGTATTTTTCCTGCCAATGATGTTGTAAGTGATTGGCTAGCTCTGGATCTGGAGGCAAGTAGCCAGTCATTTCTATTTCTGGGCGCGAGCCTTCTTCGCTAATCGACAAAGTCACCCGAAACCCTTGTTGAAAAGAATCACCATCCAGTCTCAGGACAACTAACTTTCCCATGGTAGGCATCTGTGCGTTTGCACTATTTCCCTCTTTATTCTGGAAAACCTATGAGTTTCTTACATTACCCTCATGGGTACTCTTAAGTTTGAGCTTTGGAAACGCACCTTTGCTTTAGTACCATAGGACTTATCTATTGACAAATCAAAGAGAATATGCAATCAGAAAAAAGTCAGTCAACTGAACTCTTCTACTTAATCTAATAGGTGAAACTAAGGTAAACTTATGCACTGAATCAGGTGAGTGTGAGCTAAAAATTAATAGACAAGATACAAAAGCTTGGGTCAGTACAATTCAGTCTTTTTGTACAGAGCCTAAGCCCTATAAGAGTACCCTAAAAGGCGAACTTTTTTTAGATTTCACAACCACTGAGGACCAAGAGCCGTCTATGGAGCTTGTCAGACAATTCTCAGATTAGAAATGCTTCAGTAACAGTGACATCCCCCAAAGCTACTTTAACGCCAAAAGTTTCTCCAGGCTCACCGCTAAACTTCAATTGAATATTTTTGGTACTTCTCGCTTGAGCTTGCATTACCGCTTCTCCCTTTTCATCCAGCACCATCAGCTGTAAATCGTGTGGGAGATAGGTTTGAC
>DATNPI010000460.1:0-6082 GCA_036703325.1 Coleofasciculaceae cyanobacterium | reverse complement strand
ACTACTTCCATTGAGCCAGTTCTAATAATGTCCTGTCTTGGGAAGTTAGGTCGATTTGGTAACCAAATGTTCCAGTATGCTTTCTTGAGAATCTGTGCAGAAAAGAGTGGTTCACGAATCGAATGTCCATTTTGGATTGGTCAGACTTTGTTTGGTCACAAAGACGCACCTATTTCTCAACAATTACCTCCCGCAATTGAACGCTGGGATGCGATAGAAAGCCTGTTTGATAGTATTCCCGAACTCATTCCTTATCTTGAAAAAATAGCGGAGGCTAAGAGTTCCCGTGTGGGTTCAGAAGCTCTTGAGCATGGTCTTGCTAACGTTGATTTATGGGGTTTCTTCCAATTTCATACCCGATTAATTGCACACTACAAAGAATACTTTAGAACACTTTTTCAGCCTGTTATGGAGCTAAAATCTCCTTTGGAGGATAGTCTAAATATTCAAAGTATCTTGAACGTGTGGGGATTACGAACATACTTGGGGTATCAAATTCAAGAAATCATTGGCGTTTTTAAAAGTTTTTTGTACACATTAGGCTTGCGCTTTATATGGAAATAACCAAAGGGCATATCCAGAAATGTTGAATCTCTCAGCCCCCTGAAAGTTTTTCCCCCTGTCTCACGATCAAGTGCAAGCACAAGTGTCAATCACGAGCATACTCCCGCAGAGCGCGATCGCGGACAGCATCGGTATCATCCGGTTCTAGGAAGCGGATGATCCGGGCGGGATTCCCAACCACTACCGCGTAGGGCGGCACATCTTCAGCAACGACGGTTTTACAACCGACCACGCAACCCCGACCCAAAGTGACTCCGGGCAAGACTACAGCGTCAAAACCGACCCAGACATTATCGTCTATGGTGATGGGTCGAGGTGTACTGGTAGGGGGGAGACGACGGTAAGAATCGCTAGCAGTAGCCTGAAGAACCGCACGGCGAACAGCAATAGGCGCATCCGGTTCCATCCAGGTATCTGTCAGGACAACGCCCCAAGCGAGAAGGCAGTGTTCCCCGATCGTAATGCTGTCGTTACAAACGAGATACGTGTCATTGAGACAGGTATAGGCTCCGACGGCAATTCTACCCTTGGGACCCACGACAAAAGTTGTGCGGTGGTATGCGCCGCACGCATTGCCCAGAATTAACCCTGGTTGGCACTCAGAGAAGAGGCGAGCAAATCCGTAAGAAGTCTCAATGTAGACATCCTTCTCGACCACCACATTGGCAGGAATGCCGCCTGCGTACCAGTCATGTTCTAAATAAGTCCGTGCGCCATTCATGTTGCTTCTCGATCTACTGGGCGGGCAGGGTTGCCTGCAACGTAGGTGCCGGGAGGCACATCGCGGTTGACCAGAGCACCAGGTGCGATCGCGGCACCAGCTCCCACTCGTACCCCTTTGAGAATGGTTGCATTGTAGCCGATCCACACATCGTCCTCGATAACTACGGGAAGAACTTCAATAGGAGGGCGGCGTTGGCGATCGCCAATTGGAGAAAGAGCGATCGTATCGATCAGTCGGGCAGCCGGAGCAATGGGATGAAAGTCGGAATCCACAATTGTTACCCCCCCTGCAACCATGACATAAGCGCCCAGAGTGATGCGGGCGGAGCAAACTAGGGAGGCATCGGCAATGTAGCAATAATCACCAATCTCAATGACAGCATCGGTGTCCACAGCTAAGGAAGCACGCCAGAGCGTGACATTGCTCCCAATGCGCAGACCAACAGAGCCAGCAGCGTAGTAGTGCTTGAAGCAGAAGGAAGAATCGATCACTGAGTTCTCTCCCACTTCAATGTTGGTAGGAATGCTGCCATGATACCAGTCGCCGGGAAGCGATGCGCCAGGTACAAGTGGGTGAAATAGCGGCGTTAGCATATGTGATCAGGCTCCCAACTGCGTCAACATTTTAATTGAAGACGCGATCGCTGATGCGATTATCCCAGATCGCGAGAAGCCGATCATTAAGGTAGCGGTGCTGGCTACGCCAATAATGGAACCCGTGGTACGCAGTCTGGGTTTTGTCCGCGATGCTTACGACTTCCCCATAGTTGTCCATATCCTAGACCCAACCATTCTTAAGGAAGACGTTGCCCCCACACGGTGGTATGTCAGTGCCAATGATTAGTTAAGTTCTAAAGTCTGTGGGTTCAATCCCTACGGGATGACCGAAATGGCGATCGCGGGTGGCAGTAAGGCTCCTTTCTCTTTCGGGCATTTGAAAGCGTGGGAAGCAATTCGGGCAGTGTCTACTGATACTTGCCGACCTTTTTCTAAAAACCGCCGTGGCATGATCCTTGCCGAGGAAGGAGCCATGATTGTTGTTGAGCCTCTAGAGGCGGCGCTGGCGCGAGGAACCCATATTTACGCCAAGATTGTTGGCTTCCTTCATAGTTCTTTGGTCATTCGTGGACGCCTCTAACCAGGTAGCATATTGTATAACATCTTTGTATAGAACCGTTATGCACAGGCAAAGTGGCGTCGGATGCAGTCCGAGCCGTAGATATCGTGTCCTCCCACCTTTGTTCTACTTCTGTGCTGGTCAGCTAGCAACAGCTGGCTTGCTCGCTATGGCAATTCCTAGCGGTCCTGCTACCGCCTTTACTGAGTTCCAACTCTGCGCTGCTCAGTTAGTGCGTTTGGCTGGGGTATCCCCGGAAGCGGCCTCAAGGCCTTGTGCTGAGGCGCTGCGTCCGGAAGACTTATCCAGATGCGTTGTGACGATTAGTCAGCTTACACCAACGCTTACGCAGGAGGCTCTGGTTGCTTGTACAAAAGTGAGACGTCCTGTGGAATTATCTCGCTGTGTCTTTGATATTAGTGACGGCAGCCGAGATGCAGAGGCGCTCAGGGTTATTGACTACTGTCGCCGCAGCCTTTTGCCTGTTCGCTTTTCTGAGTGCGTTACTGGTTTGAGCCGCGAGATTGACTTTTCTACGACCAGAGCACTGGATACTTGTATTGCTGCTGAGGATTTTCCCCGCAACTTGTCTCCTACCTTTGCGCCGCCACCTCCACCAATCCCAACTCAGCCAATTATTCCGAATTTAACGCCAGTACCACCAGCGATTCCGGTTGTGCCTAGTCAGCCCATTAATCCGGTTAAGCTTTGATATCAAGCAAGTCCACCCGCTTACTGCGTTTACCGTCTGTCGCTTTTTGAAGGATGGCTAATCCCAACAGATAATCCTTCGTTTGTGTTTTGAGAGGCTACACATATGATCCCCCCAACCCCTCTTAAGAAGGGGGGAGAATTCAGTTAAAGTACCCCGTCTTGATGCTTCCTGACTCGGAGGTCCCCCCCGAGTCCCAGCATCGCTTTTTAACTCTGATGCGAGGGGGATCTGAATCTGACGGGGAAGGCGAGAAAACACAGGCTGTGGGGATAAGGGGAAGCAAGAGTGTTTGTTTTCGGACGGCTCCTTACGAGTGATGAGTCAGCTGCATTGAGCCGATCGCTTTACTGATGTCCTCTAGTTTCTGGGCAACCTCACCATCAATGCATAAAGCTTGCGCTTTAGCAAGTCCTGTCGATAAATCTGGACAGACGCCACAACGCCACAGGTAAAACCCACCATTCCAGATAGCCGCTGGCATCAATTCCGAGGCTTTACCTTTCAGGACATCCTGCATCTGTTTCAGTAGCTGAGTCGTTGAGTCGAGAGGCACTTCTGAACCCGCGAAACCATAGTCACGGGGATGCAGCAGGAGGCGCTCGAAGTCGAAACTGGAACCGGGTTGCCCCTGAGCAATAATCGCCGTGCGATCGCGTGGCAAGTCACAGCTGCCCTCTAATCCCTTCACTAAAGTGAAATTGGTAACCCCCCGCATCTCGAACGTTTCTCGAAATCGGCTTTCTGTAGGGGGATGAACGTACCCCGCAACAATATGGGTATTTCCTGCATAGGGAGACCATATTAACTCTAGCGTCGCAAATGGTGGACGTTTACCAATTTGGTCACGGTAGGGAACTAACTCATGGGCCTGGGGAAAGTGCTGCGGTAAGTAGATAAATCCCAAGCCAGTTGTCTCTAGTAATTGCTGCACCTGCGCCAGCGTTAGTTTTGAGAAATCAACCCCCAATCCCTGCCAAATTTCAATTAAGGGGACTCCATACTTAGTCGGCATACAATTGCCCCCGTGCATCAGCACCGGGACTCCAGAGGCAGCGAGAATGAGAGCCGTTAGAGGAGTTACTGGAGCGGTACGCGATCGCCCATCATAAGGTGTCCCAAACACCGTCACAGGTTGAGAAAATGAGGGTTTTGTTAAAGAATCTCCCCTATGTCCCATGCCCCATGCTTGCAGCTTTGGACCAAGCTGGTCATAAGCATCCAGCATCCCTGCTAGTTCTTCACTAGTCGGGCGTTTAATCCGGTGGGCAATCATAAATGCCCCAATCTGCGCGGGTGTTGCTTCTTGCAACAGCATCATCCGGGTAGCCGTTGCTGCTTCCTCACGACTTAAGTCTTTGCCAGTGTGGACGCCACTGCCCACTTTCTGTAACAATTCCCTGAAGGCATTACTCATCTGAAGTATGAAGTATGAAGTGTGAAGTATGAAGTATGAATTCGATCACTTTTGGGTTAGATATCCCCACCGAAACTTGGTGATTTGGAGTTGGTGTTTGGTTTAAAACGGATTCCAACTTGGATGAAGGATTTTTCAACCTTCAACCTTCAGCCTTTATGCAGTTTTCGTCCTCCGTGGTGAGTTGTGAGTACTACGAAATTAGTTTGCCAGCTAACGATTGACAGTTAATGCCTGATTGTCGAATGGTGGATGAGATTTGGGCGGCTTCTGGCTGCTCAAATCGTTAAGGTTTGGCATCTCCAACTGGCGCACCAGTTGACAGAAGTGCTGAATTGGAGGAATCTGGACGCGGTCTTGAGTCGTGACTAAGACAACCTGACGAGTCAGGCTGGAATCTGATACCGATACATTGCCGACAACATTGCTGGGCGTAGGCACTGCTCCCGAAACGTTAGCGATCGCTCGAATTGCTAAGGTTGGGTCAGTGTGAGCCTCCACCAAAGCTGACTGCGGCAACAAGGCAATCAATTCTCCCTGCCGCACCACACCTCGAAACGCTTCCAGGGTGTTTAACTCCATAACAGCTTGCAGCTTGGCTCCCAGTCGAGAAAATCGCTCTTGTACCAAGCGTTGCATACCATAGCCGTCCTTAAACACCACCTGCGGATAGTTAATCAGTTCTGACCAAGGCACTTCATCATACTGGGTAAGGGGATGATTTGATGCCATCAACACCTCGATTGACTCGTTGTAGAGAACATCTACAATCATTTCTGGGCTGGAGGTTAAAAAGCGATTATTCATCACGATCGCAACATCAACCAAACCATCTCGCAGGACTTTTAGAGCGCGATCGCTCCCTAAGGAAGTTACTCGCAACTGCACTTCAGGATAGTCTCGGCAAAATTTCTGTAACACTGGCGGTAAGTAGTGGGAACAGACCGAGTGAATTGCCGCTATACAGAGTTCTGGCTGCTTCCCTGCCATCAAGTCGGCTAATTCCTGCGTGGCAGCCCGCCACTCTTGACAGATTTTGCGGGCACGGGGCAAAAGGTGTTCCCCTCCCAATGTCAACTTAGCGACGCCAGTGCGATGAAACAGTGGCAAACCCAAGTCTGCTTCCAATGACTGGATTTGACGGCTAACAGTAGACTGAGTGACATCACATTTTCGTGCCGCTTGTCCGAAGCTCCCTGTTTCAGCAACAGCCAAAAAGGCTTGTAACTGCTCGATCCGCATAATTATGTAAATAAAATTACATTCTGTAATCCAATGACCATAGCGGATTTGCTGTTGGAGTTTAGTAGAGCTTGATACAGCATACGCCTGCTGTTAAGGAGAGCGGGAGCAGGGGAGATTAAGTTGCTGGCTTGCCCAAGATTTAGTATAGAGTTCTCCCACTCTCTCCCTCTTCTATAGACCTGCATCCCAGAAAATCGCCAGTATTGTTTGAGATACTTGACTTCTCAAGATAATTTTGTCAGACAAAAAAAGGAAAACATAAAATGCCTCAAGACCGTCTATCGACGGGAGTTCCTGGTTTCGA
>DATNPI010000584.1:0-3732 GCA_036703325.1 Coleofasciculaceae cyanobacterium | reverse complement strand
TTATGCATAAGTTACAAAACTTTACATAAAATAGGTGAACGGCTAGAAAGGTCAATTTTCTACAGCGATTAACAAATTGCTGATAGAATGTTGCCGCCGCAAGGGTATGTTAAGGAACAAAGTAGAAGAAGACTATGGCCTCTGTTCCCAATCCTTCGCTTGATGCTGGTCTAAATGCCTTAGAACAAGGCAACTACTCAGTTGCGATCGCTCATTTGGAAGGTGTCTGTGAGACGGAGTTGGATGACTCCGTAGTCTCAGTCGCTTCAAAAGAGTTAGTGACGGCTTACCGTAGAAGCGGTGCTCTTGAAAAAGCGATCGCGCTTTGCCAACACCTCACTCAACACCATGACCCCACACTTAGGGAATGGGCAGATACTACCTTGGCTGACTTGAGTGCCGAACACCCAGCGACCCCAAGCTCATCGTCTTCAGGCTCTACCGGATTTGTCTCATTTGATAGTACCCCTGTCAACTCACCGGCATCAGATTCAACAGGGTTTGTGGCATTTGAACAAACACCCTCTAATCCAAAGACGCCTCAACGGAAGACGCCTCAACGGAAGACACCTACAAGCAAACAGGGTTTAGTCGGTTCCACTAAGCGTCTGCTATCTAACTCCACAACTCAAAACTCTCCACAAGCACCGATAGATGCGGATGGATACGGCTTAACTGCACGCTCAAAGCCAACTCAATCCAATTCCGCATCCACAACTGAAAGTTCTTCCCAACTTCCCACTCCTTACTCGCCACCGCCCAGCCCTCACCCATCACTCTTTACCCCTCGTCCTAGATGGCGCAATAGCGGACGCGCTCAGAACTGGAGTCCGCTCAAGCCGATTAAGTTAACACGCCTTTGGTTAGTACAAATCGTCACAGCGATCGCTCTATTTTGGGTGCTGCACTTTGTCGTTCGATTCGTTATGCAGACAACGAACGCCATCTTAGTCAAAGTACCTTTTTTGGGACCAATCCAGCTGTTCTATCGCGACCCAGCCCCGACCATTGGGGCTTTTCTCGTAATCCTGCTGATCGTGTCTCCCTGGTTAATCGATTGGTTATTGAAGCGGTTTCATCGTCTTGAGGTTCTACCCCTGACGCAGTTAGCATCCCGCTCTCCAGAGGCAGGGAAGGTACTGCAACGTTTTTGCCGCCAACGACGCATCCCATTGCCCAAGCTAGGTCTCTTACCGTCTGATACCCCAATGGTACTGACTTATGGCAACCTACCCCGGACTGCCCGGATTGTCGTCAGTGAAGGATTATTAGCGCGGCTGTCCGATGACGAAATTGCTACCATCTTCGCGGGTCAGCTGGGGCATATTGTCCATCGAGATTTTGTCTTGATGTCTCTGGGTGTACTAGTCATCCAGTTACCTTACCTAATTTATTGGCAAGTCGCTCAGTGGGGAGAGCAATTACCCAGCTTTATCGAACGCAAATTGCCCTCCTATCGGCGAATTCTGCCGCCGCTACTCGTAGGCATTACGGGAGTAGTCGCCTCTATAAGTTACGGTTTCTACTGGCTACTCCGGTTACCGCTGCTGTGGCTTTCAAGAGATAGGGTTTACTATAGCGATCGCCTTGCCGTCGAAACAACAGGCAATCCCAATGGCATAACTCGCGCTTTACTGAAAATAGCCCTTGGGATTACCGAAGACATCCAAACCCTCGGTACAACCAACGGGCTTTTGGAAAGCTTTGATTTATTGCTGCCAGTGGGATATCGACAGGCAATCACCTTGGGTAGTTGTTCTCCCCAGACGCCGTTTGAAGCCATTTTAACCTGGGACTGCACTAACCCTTACCGCGACTGGTTAATCATCAGCGCTTCCCACCCCCTCATTGGCGAACGCTTGACGATGCTTGCCCGCCATGCACAGTTTTGGAAGCTTGACACTGAGCTAGATTTGCCGCCCCTGAGCCCCCCAATTCGCAGTAATGCTGCACGGCTATCCAAACTAGCAAACAGCAATAAAGCATTGCCTCTGTTGCAAAGTGCCCTTCTTTTTGGACTGGTACTCGGTCTTTTATTCAGGGGAATCCTCTGGCTGATTGGGCAGATTGGTGACTTCCTAAACATCTGGCAGATTATCTGGATGCATAACGCCACCCCTTTTCACCATGCTTGCGTATTGATTGCATTTAGTCTCGGCGTATTTGTCTGGATTAATCGTTACTTTCCCGATATCAAACCTACTACAGTTCAAACTGAGCCAAACTTGGGCAACTTTTTTGCCAATCCAGCAACCTTGCCTCCCGATAGTCAGCCTGTCCAGTTAACCGGCAAGCTCTTAGGACGGCGCGGCTTATTCAACTGGCTAGGACAGGATTTAATTTTGCAAACTTCTACTGGTTTAGTGAAACTCTACTACTGGTCTTATCTAGGACCATTTGGTAACCTCCTACCTCAGGCCTCTCGTCCTAGCGATTTGATAGACCAGCAAGTTACGGTCAGCGGCTGGTTTCGCCGGGGTGCGACGCCTTGGATTGACATTGAAACCTTACGCACCCAAGGTGGCAGAGTAACGCGTGCCAACTATCCCGTCTGGGTAACGATACTGGCCTTTGTCGCTGCGGTCTGGGGAGCTTATCTCATTTGGCAAGCTTAAGCCTTGAAAACAGGTGAAGAGGAGGTTTCATCTGGGATAAGCTTGCCGTTGTCGTTTTTATGTAAAGAAATATTGCAGATCTGGGAGATAAGTGTTACATTTATTTACATAAGCTGATTGACATAGACATTACTAAGCTTTTTAAATTATCAACTTGACATTTAGCAAAGTTTAAGCGTCTCTGTATTAGGTTTTCTCCGTTCCAACACAGCAAACTTTACCAGTCACCGCGAATGACTGGTTTTTTATTGTTCAGACGGCTTCTCTTAACAAGTACTTAACAGTACTGACTAGCTCTTGCGGTTGGAAAGGCTTGGCGATGTAAGCATCAGCACCTTGCTTTATGCCCCAGTAGAGATCGAACTGTTCTTTTTTTGTGGAACACATAACTACAGCTGGCTTTTGGGCTTGCCCATCGGATTTAAGCTGACGGCAGACTTCGTAGCCGTTCATCCGGGGCAGGATGATGTCTAGTACGACAAGATCGGGACAAGATGATTGAACTTGCTCTAGTGCTTCAACGCCATCACGAGCAAAAATCACACTTAGCCCACTCTGTTTGAGTAATTCTGAAATTGTCTCTCGTTGCGTCAGACTATCTTCTACGACCAGAACTGTACCCATAACTACTTACCTCCAGTGTCTTCTATTAGTAGATATCTCCACTTGCGGTAGGAGTTATGCACTTTTTGTCTAAAATCAGCTGCACTGCAACAAAAGAATTGCGATCGCTCTTATAGAAAAACGCTATAAACCCACAGGTCTTACGCAATACTCGGTGGTTACCTCCCCCAACCCTGAAAAAAACGGGGAAACTATACCAAGTTGCTTTCAAAGATATCACTTGGCTGTTGGGACTCTTGGAGACAAGGGAGACAGAAAGTAAGATTTAGGAACGCAACATGGTATTAGCTCTTGTTCCCCCTTTCGTTGGGGGGCAAGCACGTAAGTCCTAACTAGTGCAGCGTGGCAGAAATAACTGTCCCGTTGAAAAAGGTTAAAAAGCGTACTATACAAGCTTTCTCGCCTTCTACCTGGTCACTGAGCGTGTCGAAGTGCTGCCTTCTTGCACTAGTTAATCCTGACGCGGAAGCGGACAAAGCCAAAATTGCTACCC
>DATNPI010000549.1:0-4646 GCA_036703325.1 Coleofasciculaceae cyanobacterium | reverse complement strand
TGGAACGGGGCGTGTCTCACTTACTTTTGCAATTACCAATACTACTTAATGGTTAACCGAAAAGTATTGTCCAGGTTCGCACTTTGTTATTAAACGCGAATCTGCGGCAGGATTCTCATCGCACGGCTTCTAAAAAGCGGTAGTCATGCATCCATTCTTTCCCTTGATGGTCACTCAACACTGCAATTCGACCTGTGCTTAAAAATGCCAGCTTAAAAATTTCCCACTGCTCGTCTGTGATCTCACCCTGCTGCGAGCTAACACCTCCCTCTTCCCAGATGACGGTCACTTGTCTACCCCCGCCAATCTCGAAGTGTCCCATGCGTGTAATCCGACCCAGGTGCCACTCAAACTCGGTTCCGGCTTGCTTTGCTTGAGCCTCCTCAAGTGGTTTGGTACCAGAGTGGTGAGTTTGCTGCTCTTCATTTGCTGATGATTTCTGCTTTGCCATAAATTGTTGCCTTACTTCTTTTCTATGAATTACTTTCGTTGATTCTGCCTTTAGGTGTTTTATCTATGGTTCGGTTGAAACAACCGCCAGCGTCTCGCAGTATGAGCGCTCGACTTACCTGTCAACCACAGACTATTGCCACAGTCGTTCTTGCTATCGCGCGAATATCCTGAGCGCTTCCATCACAATTGATTTTTGTCTTAAAGCTTAGTAGCGTTTGGAGTATCCACCTCTGCTGTTTCCTCCTCTGTCTTCGCGAGGCTTAGCTTTATTCACCTTTAGAGCGCGACCCATCCATTCAGCACCATCAAGTGCCTCTATAGCTGCATCTTCTTCTGCTTCTGTACCCATTTCTACAAAACCAAAGCCGCGCGGACGACCTGTTTCACGGTCAGTAGGTAGCTGCACACGCTTTACAGAACCGTATTCTGCAAATATGCTGCTTAGGTCTTCTTGTCCTACCTCAAAAGAAAGGTTGCCTACATAAAGTGACATGATTGTTTCCCAAATCAGAAAAGTGTAGAGATATAGATTTTGGAAAACTGCCCGTCAATACCAAAAGAAAGAATCTTATCAATATTAGAAACAAACACTGTGACCTAATTTATTCTCATTAACTATGTTAGCACAGTATTTGGTTTGAGGGCAGAGGAGCTTAACCGAGAGGTATTGGCTGTCAGTGAAGACTCATGCTTGCAGTTGTGGCGCAGTGCTAGACCGCCCAACATTAGATTCACAAATTTTTCACAAGAACTCTATAAGCTAAGTTAAAGTATTTACTTAGCCGTAGTATGCTATTTCATCTTTTTTGCGAGTTCGCTGATGGCTCCTCAAAGTATCTACACCTTTATACTTCTACTAAAAGTGAAGCCCTCCAGCAAGCTATCCAAGTTCACTGTGCCTCAGTCGTGCTTTTGATTGTCAGCAGCATTGACTCCGATTGTATGCTATTGGGGCTGGAGCCTACCCCGCGACAATATGTATTTGATAGTAGTGAAGTGACGGCGTGTTTGTCCAGGTAATTTCCTAGCGCTGTCCACATTAGCTTGATTGGTGTCGATACTGTTTTATGCCAGTGAGCTTTTTCTTCTCTGTACTCCCGGCAGTTTTAGCGAACTCAAAGCGCTAAATAATGGCTTTAAAAGATTAGTGATAAGATTGCCACTCTTCTTCTTGTGCAAGTCAACAAACGAGTAGTGCCGCCAAGTCTTGTCGTATTCATAGAAGTCGAGCAACACGATAGCCGTTACTTCGTCATTCGCCTCAACCTCAAGCTTTCGCACTGGCTCTCCATCAATGTTGCTGACGAATGTTCCTACCCAGGTAGCCATAGAATCACTTGAATTATTTGATCGTGGTTATATCACTACAAATTTTAGATGATTTATCAAGCGATCGCCTCTGAACAGGGAAGAGCTTCACCATCACACAAAAGCCCAGCTGGCAACAACTTGAGCTAACTATCCGTAGCGTCACAGCGGATTTCAAGCAGAAAGCCATCAGGATCGTAAAAATAAATTCCTCGTCCTGTAGGGCGCGTCACTGGGCCATGATCTATAGAGACTTGATGAAGTCGCAGCACCTCAACCGCTTGGTCAAATAACTGGGGAGCGATATCAAAGGCTAAGTGATTGGCACGGGTAAAAGCGCGGTGTGGGTCTGGATCTGGCGGTGCAAGCTCCGGTTCCCAAAACAGATCGACGATAGTACCATCCGGGGTGACGAAGTTAGTAACTTTCCCAGCAGCTACCAACTCTCGTAGCGTTGTCGGAACCTCTTCTCCCTTCAGTTCGTGGAGACCAAGAATAGAGCCGTAAAAGTGGCGGGAAGCCTCCATGTCGCGAACATTCAAGGCAATATGGTGTACTCGACGGAGACTGCCTGGGGTAAGAACTGTGTTGAGGGAATGAGGGCTAGATAGCATGATTCCAAACCGACAGATAGCACGACTAGCCTCAGTCTACCGCCGATACCTAACATCTCTGAAGAAGAGCATTGGATGAAAATCTTTTTTCTCCCCCCTCCCCCCTCTCCCCCTCTATTTTCCAAGTTAGTATCAACAAATTTCCAGGCGGTCTTTATCGCTTGCTGAGAATGGTGCAAGATGTCAGTTAATATTAAATGCATCTTGACATCCTTGACTGATTTCACTCCTCAACGGTTCAAGGTGTCGAGCGGAAGGTTGATGGGATAAATATTATGTCGCTAGTTGTCCAGAAATACGGTGGTACCTCCGTTGGGTCAGTTGAACGCATTCAAGCCGTTGCCCAGCGCGTTATGCAAACAGCGATCGCTGGCAATTCTGTAGTTATCGTCGTTTCCGCGATGGGTAAGACTACTGATAGTTTGGTTAAACTAGCCAACGCAATTTCTCCCAATCCCAGCCGCCGGGAAATGGATATGCTGCTCTCTACTGGTGAGCAAGTCTCAATTGCTCTACTGTCTATGGCCTTGCAGGAATTGGGGCAACCAGCAATTTCCTTGACAGGTACTCAGGTCGGCATTGTCACAGAAGCACATCACAGCCGCGCTCGGATTCTGAAGATCCAAACCGAGCGGATTTCGCGCCATCTGAATGAGGGTAAAGTCGTCGTTGTCGCTGGGTTTCAAGGCATCAGCAGTATTGATGAATTGGAAATTACTACACTCGGTCGTGGCGGTTCGGATACTTCAGCAGTAGCACTGGCAGCGTCCTTAAGAGCGAATCGGTGCGAGATTTATACTGATGTTCCAGGGATTTTAACCGCTGACCCGCGCCTTGTGCCCGATGCCCAGTTGATGGACGAAATTACCTCGGATGAAATGCTGGAATTAGCCAGCTTGGGGGCAAAGGTGCTACATCCCCGCGCTGTGGAAATAGCTCGAAATTACGGCGTTCCTTTGGTGGTGCTATCCAGCTGGACGGATGATCCTGGTACAAGGGTAGTTTCCCCGACACCTCAACCGCGTTCCCTGGAAGGTCTGGAGATTTCTCGATCCGTCGATGCTGTAGAGTTTGACACGGATCAGGCGAAAGTGGCACTCTTGCGGGTGCCGGATCAACCTGGTGTGGCAGCACGGTTGTTTGGTGAGATTGCTCATCAAGAGTTGGATGTGGATTTGATTATCCAGTCGATTCACGAGAGCAACACTAACGATATTGCCTTTACTGTCAGCAAAGGTATTCTTAAGCGAGCGGAAGCCGTAGCAGAAGCGATCGCTCCTGCCCTACGTACTCATCACAACGCCAACCCGCAAGAAGCTGAGGTAATGGTTGAGCGGAAAATCGCCAAAGTCTGTATTGCTGGCGCTGGGATGATTGGACGCCCTGGTATTGCGGCGCAGATGTTTGTCACTCTGGCGAATGCTGGTGTGAACATTCAGATGATTTCTACCTCAGAAGTAAAAGTCAGCTGTGTAATTGATGCCGAACATTGCGATAAAGCGATCGCGGCTCTGTGCCAAGCCTTCAACATCAACTGTTCCCCAGCCCAACGCCCCCTAGCCAATCAGGCGAAAGGCACTGATAAATCACTCAGCACCCAGCACTCATCACTCAACACTTCCCTGCCCTCGGTGCGGGGCGTTGCTCTCGACCTCAACCAAGCACGTTTGGCAATTCGCCATGTCCCCGATCGTCCTGGCATAGCAGGACAGTTGTTCGGATGCTTGGCAGAGCAAAATATCAGCGTCGATATGATCATTCAGTCCCAACGCTGCCGCGTGATTGATGGCGTTCCCACCCGCGATCTCGCCTTCACCGTGGCACAAGCGGACGCCGAAGCAGCGCGGATAGCTCTACAACAGGTAGCGTCAGTTCTGGGGTGTGGTGAAATTCTTGTCGATCCCGACATTGCTAAAGTCAGTATCGTTGGTGCTGGGATGGTAGGACAACCGGGAGTTGCCGCTCGGATGTTTGAAGCCTTAGCTCAACACCAAATCAACATTCAAATGATTACGACCTCAGAAATTAAGATTAGTTGTGTAGTTGCCCAAGAGCAGGGCGTTACTGCTTTGCAAGCCATTCACAAAGCCTTTGGTCTTGCTGGTAACCAAAAAATTCAGGTTCCTGCTTGATTAGTCAGTAGTCAGTAGTCTCATATCTTGCAGCATCCTCAGGAAGCGACCAAACCCGCCCGAAGTTTAAACTCCGGGCTAATAGCTCAAGTCCACTTAAGTGGACTGAAATCTTTTTATAGTCAGCATTTAGTCCTCT
>DATNPI010000515.1:0-4349 GCA_036703325.1 Coleofasciculaceae cyanobacterium | reverse complement strand
TTCTGGGTCGCTACAGTGGTCAAGATGATGTAGTTTTTGGCGCGATCAGAGCTTGTCGGCGATCGGCACTTGAAGGTATGGAGTCGATGGTAGGGCTTTTTGTCAACACTGTGCCAGTGCGGGTACGGGTGGAACCTGACTTGTTGCTGCTGCCCTGGTTAAAGGAAGTGCGATCGCACTGGATAGCTTTACGAGACTATGAGCATACTTCACTTGTGAAGATTCAGGAGTGGAGTGAGGTACCCAGAGGTACACCTCTGTTCGAAAGCCTTGTGATGTTTGAGAACGGGGAGATGAATGCTGAGTTGCGCTCACAGGGTGGAAACTGGGAACATCGAGAATTTGAGCTTCTTGAACAGATAGACTATCCCCTTACCTTATTGGCACATGCTGGGTCAGAGTTGTTACTAAAGATTAACTACGACGGTCGCCGATTTGATGAAAAAGCGATCGCTCGGATGCTCGGACACCTTGAAACTCTGCTTAAAGGTATAGTTGCTAACCCTCAGCAGAGCCTTTGGGACTTGCCACTTTTAACAGAAGCCGAACGGCATCAGCTGCTAGTGGAATGGAACGATACTCGTACACACCATGAGGATGTGTGTCTCCATCAGCTGTTTGAAGCCCAAGTCGAACGAACCCCAGATGCGGTAGCAGTGGTGTTTGAACACCAACGAATGACCTACCGGGAATTAAACACCAGAGCCAATCAACTCGCACACCACTTGCAAACCCTAGGGGTAGGAGCAGAGGTGCTAGTAGGTATTTGTATAGAGCGCTCCTTCGAGATGATAGTAGGGCTGTTGGGCATCCTCAAAGCGGGTGGAGCTTATGTACCCTTAGACCCCAAGTATCCTAAAGAGCGTTTAGCCGACCTATTGTCAGATTCACATATGCCGTTGCTGTTGACTCAACAGAAGTTGATGACAGTGCTTCCTGAGCATGAGGCGCGTGTAGTCTGCTTGGATACAGAGTGGGGAGTAATTGCTCAGGAGAGCCAAGAGAATCCCGTCAGTTCCGTCGAGCCTGAGAACTTGGCTTATGTGATCTACACATCAGGCTCTACAGGAAAGCCCAAAGGCGTCGTGATTGAGCATCGTGGTGCAGTCAATACCATTATCGACATCAACCAGCGTTTTAACGTGGGATGTGAAGATCGGGTTTTGGCAGTATGCTCTCTCAACTTTGATCTATCTGTCTACGATGTTTTTGGTCTTCTTGCCTGTGGAGGAGCAATCATCATACCCGAACCTTCAACAGCACCGAACCCGGCCCATTGGCTCGAACTCATGGTTCGAGAGCAAGTAACCCTATGGAACTCGGCACCACCTGTGATGCAACTATTCATGGGATATGTTGCTCACCACTCTGACATTTCACTTCCTTCTCTGCGCGTGGTACTCCTGAGCGGGGACTGGATACCAGTAACCTTGCCAAATCAGATCAAAGCTCTGGGAGAAAAAATCCAGATAATTAGTCTTGGCGGTGCTACGGAAGCTTCCATCTGGTCGATCTTCTATCCGATTGAAGCGGTTAATACTATTTGGAAAAGCATCCCTTACGGTCAGCCTCTGGCTAACCAACAGTTTTATGTACTCGACTCCAAACTACAGCCAGTTCCCATTGGAGTCGCTGGAGAGTTGTATATCGGCGGTGCTGGGCTTGCCCGATGCTACCTCAACCGCCCGGATTTGACCCAGACGAAATTCATCCCTGACCCCTTGAGCAATCAGTCAGGAGCTCGCCTCTATAAAACTGGTGACTTAGGTCGCTACCTACCGGATGGCAACATCGAGTTTCTTGGTCGCCTTGACCATCAGGTGAAGATTCGTGGCTTCCGCATTGAACTCGGAGAAATTGAAGCCGTGCTGACGCAACACTTGGCAGTACGAGAAACCCTGGTCATCGACCGAGAAGATACCCCCGGCAATAAGTGCCTGGTGGCCTATGTCGTCTCTCACCCAGATCGAGTCCCCACAAGCAGTGAACTGCGCCGCTTCCTCAAACAGAGTCTGCCCGACTACATGGTGCCTTCTGCCTTTGTAATGCTGGAGGCCCTGCCCCTGACTCCCAACGGAAAGATAGACCGCAAGGCTCTGCCCGTACCTGACCAAACAAGTCAAGAGGTGGAAAAAACCTTTGTGGCAGCCCGAGATCAGCTGGAACTCCAGCTGACAAAAATTTGGGAAAAAGTTCTAGGTATCCAGCCTATCGGTGTGAGAGACAACTTCTTTGAGCTGGGAGGGCACTCCCTGCTAGCGGCAGCCCTATGGAATGAAATCGAGAAGCTCATGGGCAAAAGTCTCCCCATAGCCACCCTCTTCCAAGCACCGACCATTGAACAACTGACTACTATTCTCCGCCAGGAAGGATGGTCACCCTCTTGTTCTTCACTAATGGTGATTCAATCTGGCGGTTCTAAGCCCCCACTGTTCTGTATTCATGTACTTGGCAGAGGTCTCGAATTTTACCGCCCAATGGCACGTTATCTCGATCCAGAGCAACCACTTTATGGACTAACAACAGAGATAGCGACTTTGGATAAAAAAGAGGCTCCTGCCAATCGAGTTGAGGACTTAGCGGCTTACTACATTAAAGAAATGCGAACCCTCCAACCAGAAGGCCCTTATTTTCTGGCAGGTGTATCTTTTGGGGGCGAGGTGGCGTTCGAGATGGCTCAACAACTCTATGCACAGGGTCAGAAGGTGGCTTTGCTGGCATTGTTGGATACCATGAGACCGAGTGCAGTCAGGAACTTGCCAAGTAGCGATCGCGTCTCTGCTCACTTGAGTAACTTTTTACAACGCGGACCCGCTTACGTTGTGGAAAAGTTAAACGAAAGGATGAAGGGACCGATTGAGAACCTCAATAATCGCCTTCAGGGGATTTGCTGCAAGTTTTATCAAGGTATTGGGCGACCCTTGCCTGAGTCTCTCCTAGAATTCACTTATCGAGAGCTAAATATGCAGGCATCAAGAGCCTATGTAGCGCAAGTCTACCCAGGTCGAGTAACCCTGTTCCGAGCGCTTGAACACTCTACCGATGATAGTGTGGGCACTTATCTTGACCCTGAATTGGGCTGGGGCGAACTGGCGGCTGGAGGAGTGGAAGTTCATGAGGTTCTTGGCGACCACCTTGGTATGTTAAAAGAGCCTTACGTCCGGGGGCTGGGCGAAAAATTGAGGGCTTGCATCGATAAGACCTTGACAACGTCAGCAGGAACTCGGGATAGAGAGCTTCAACTTCTTAAATAGATGGGGTCAATAACACTCTTTCGTCATTTTAGGTAGAGAAAAAGGGGGAAGCATTGCGGCGATAAATCTGCCTTCAATGCCCTCAAGGTTGATGCCGCAATGCTTCCCCCCTACAAAATCAACACTTGCCGATAATTCTCTAGCGAGAGTAACAAAAGAGGGATAAGCAAGCGTAGGTAATGAGGCATTAGGACTCATAGCAAATCTGCTCTGACAAGTCTGTTTTCCTTGCTAGTCGTAGAGACGTTCCGCCGGAACGTCTCTATAATGTTGCGCGGGTTGCAAAAAAAGGGGGTATCCTCAATTGAAACCGCTATAAATACCCTCTTACTGAAGACGTTGCTGCTTACCGTATTGTTCAGCTTTCCGTAATAGGTTTATGAGATCGGGTCTAGTCGCTTCAGGTGAGCGCTGCGGAAAAAACAATCCTCGTAAACCATAACCGACTAGCCCCATGTATTCTCTTAGCGTAATAAAGGTTTCTGCCTTACGACCTAAGTAAGATGGTAATGGGCTTGGCTTAGGAATCACTGTAAAACCCTGAGCACGGAATACAAGTAGCGATCGCCACATATGTGGCGGGTCAGTAACCAAAAGAATTCGCTTAATCCCTTGTGGTTGAAGTACAGATGCTGTAAAAACGGCATTTTCATCTGTGGTTAGAGAACAATTTTCACCATCTAACACTCCCAGAGGAATGCCTTGTTTCTGTAGTAGCTCAATACCTATAGGGGCATCGTTTACACCACTAATAAAAATATTTGGTGCTCGTTTAGCTTTCCAAAGTTCAGCAGCAAGATCGAATCGCTGAAAAAATTGCCATCCTCGTCCAATAACAACAATTGAATCAGCTGGTGTACCCGGATCGGGTGGCAGGAAAGCCACCAGTGCTTTATCTGCTAAGAAAAAGATTAATGGTAAACAGGCAGTGAAACCAAATAGCGATAAAATTACTCTTCGACTGCTTAACCAACGTCTCCAGCTTGTATGCTGAATAATCCAGCGAATTCCGAAAAAAGCCAAAAGTAGTATTACTGCTATCAGGGTAGGCTTGAGCCAGGGGTACTGCCGCCCGGAGAGGTACAGAGGCAACTT
>DATNPI010000514.1:0-4633 GCA_036703325.1 Coleofasciculaceae cyanobacterium | reverse complement strand
CTGGATTGACAGAAACAATCAAGTTTGTAAGCAAGATTTTCTGACTTAATAGACGTTACTTTACAGATGTTAAAGGTTTTATTTTACCACAAGCGTTGAGCCAGCCTAATCTCTTAGTTCTACTAAAAAAAAGAAGATTTTTGAAATTTTAATTAGAGCAGCCACTCGAGAAAATAGCATTGAAAATGCTATTAAAGTCTTAAATAATGTTACTAGGAACAATAAGATTTGTTACTAATTGAAAAAATGTTCAGACCTGCTTTTTCTGGAACTACCGTAGTTACTGTTGGTTCGCTTATATCAGAGGCGGATGTGGAATTATGGGAGCAGTTTCAGCGTATACCACCATCCAAATCGGCGCTCGTCCAACGGACTTGCTCAGAGGTGACTGGAGTCATAGACATCGCTCCCGAGTACAGGTATTCCCATTATCATGAATTCTTCTCCAACCCGTCACTTCTATTCAGAATTTACAGGCGGAATGTGGACTCAAGGATTTTGTAAACCTGCATAGGTCGGTAAAGTCTGTGTAGCTGCGGTTTCAATCGCCCATTTGAGCTTGCATAATTCCTGCACTAGTAAGTGACAAGTGAGTATAGGGTTTACAAGCAGGAAGAAGGACTATGTTCATCAAGGTCTCAAAACGCCTTAGGGAAGAGGAAACGATACAGTTCAAGGGTTTAGCAACTATCATGTTGTTAACAACAGCAGCAGTTTTGTTACCCACAATGGACTTGGTAGTAGGTTGTTTTCGTGGTTTAGGTAAAGCGGATTGCAAGCTTCAGCTGCCGCAATCTGAACCTGAATTTTACTGCTAATTGCTAATTGCTAATAGGCTTGTAAGCTGGATTCCTCCTATGCTCCTCAAATCTTTCCCGGTTCTTTACTTTTATTTAGTACGATGCAGATTACTGCTTTCGGCTAATGCTCTCAAAATAGGAAACATCAGGGGGGCATTAGTTTTTCTCTAAAAGAGAGCTTAGGAGTCGTCCAAGAATTACTCCTTCTCCAAAAAGCATTATCTGGTTCGTTGTTAGTTGTCAGTTGTCCTTGGTAACCGAAATGGCCCAATTGTTTTTGGACGCCCCCTTAACGGTCACCGCCCGAGCGATGGAGTGGAGGAGCGATCGCTTTTCAGGATATTCGCTTTTCTGACACTAAGCATAAGTTGGGTCAAGCTGAACGCGATCGCTCTTCAGTACCCTGGCATGAATCGCTCCAGGTCTAAATTTGAAGCAACTTGAGCCAGTTTAAAGAGGTCACTTGGGTTAGCCAAATGAGGTAAGAGACCCAAAACCGGGACATTTGTTAGAGACTCGATCAAATCAACAGGTGCCCAATCAGCTATTTCTTCGTCTGAACAAGGCTGAACGCAATTGAGGACTATGCCTTTGAGATCAACGCCGGACTGGCGCGCTAGGGCAACATTGGCCACAGCTTGGGCGATCGCGCCCAGTTTTACAGGCACCACCAATACTACTGGCACTCGCCAATCCCTTGCCAAATCAGCCACAGTCAACTCATGAGTCACGGGTGAACCCAATCCTCCTAATGCTTCCACTAGCACAAACTGGCGTTGCTGCCGCAAGGCGTTAAACGCTTGCCAAACTAGCTTTAGGTCAACCTCACGCCCTTCTCGTTCTGCCGCCACTGGCGGTGCTACGGGAGTCTGAAAGTGCAGTGGTGTTATCTCTTCGGGGGTTTGCTTGAGGTCGAAGAGCTTTTGATACAATTCGCGATCGCCTATCCCCGTCTGAATCAGCTTCAAAATCCCTAGGCTCGTTTTAGGACGGTAAGTCTGCCAATAAGCAGCTAAGGAACAGGTCAAAACTGTTTTGCCTGTTCCTGTGTCAGTGCCAGTAATCAGTAGTACGTTCAAAGCTTAATCATTGCGAGTTCTGAACACCCATATTTAGTCTATAGGTTGTCGGCTTCGGGGCAATTACATCAATCTGATACTCGCCACTGCTAATAGCCGGACCTTGCCAAAATTTGACCCTCGATGCATCTGCCACTACTTGACCATTGGGAGCGCGGACATCTACACTTACGCCAACTTCGGGTGGAACTTGTACCGTTAGCTGCTGGCCTTTCTCAACATTGACCAAGTAGCGCCTGGCCTGTGTTGGGCTGCTCTGGCCGCGAAGCTCCACACTACCTTGACCATTCGGGAAGTTGACCCGTTCTGTTCGATAGTCCGGGGTCGTTGTCGGTGACGGTGACGGTGACGGTGACGTTGTCGTTGTCGGTGACGGTGACGGTGTTGCTGGGTTTGCTATGCTCAACGCTAGCTGGTAATCGCTATCCGATAGACCCTTGACTGGACTCAGTTGAATCGTGTAATCCCCATTAAAGGGGAGCGTACCTTGCCATTGTGTCACCCGCGTCGCCCCGTTGTTGACGGGATTTTGGTCGGGTCCGAGTACCGTCATCAAGACGCCTTCGCTGGCGAGAGAAGCCCTGAGCCGTTGGTCTTGTTCACCCCGAATAATGTAGTTAATCGTTGAGTTCGCCTTTAAATTCCCTGTTCTTGAAAGAGCTTGACCGACGCCTAGATTCAGCCGCTGGCTAAACGCCGTAGGTCTAGGGGGTTGAGTCGGCGTCTCTGTGGGTGTTGTGGTGGGTGTTGTGGTGGGTGTTACGGTGGGTATGGGTGTAGGGATTAGTGTTTCTGAAGGAGTCGGAAGTGGTGACTCATCGAATGTAGGAGTGGCCGTTACGGACGGTTGAGGGTCTTGTTTACTCAAGGTACTGACAAGTGCCCAAGAGCCAAGCCCTGCCAGCAACGCCAATAGCGTACCAATGCCAACAACAGCCCAAGGATTATCTAACATTGAGCGGCTGGTGGGGGTCGCAATCACGCGATCATCTCGCCCTGGACTTCTGGGGGGGCTATAACCGTCAGGTTCCGCGCGGCGTCCCACCGCCATAGTCGCGACTTGCGAAAGGTTTGGATCGGGGCGTTGAGGAGGTGGGGGGGTTGGGACTGGTGGTTGGGGAGTTGAGGTGCCAGGTTGAAGCGCTTGCAGCACTTCCGTTGCTGATTGATAGCGATCGCCCGGCCTATGACTCAGCATCCGGTTCAAGACGTTTGCCAGTTCATCACTAACATTAGCCCACTGACGCCAGTTCCAACTCAGTTGATTATCTTCATAAAGTGCTTGTGGCTCTTTGCCAGTCAGTAGCACCAGTGCTGTTACGGCTAGGGAATAGAGGTCACTACTGGGATAAGCCCTGCCCGTTTGGATTTGTTCGCTGGGTGCATAACCGACTTTCCCAACAGTCGTTACGGGCGCTGAAGCATTAGGGGAGTGGAAACGGGTTGCCAGTTCCTTGACGACACCGAAGTCAATCAACACGGGCATACTGTCCGTGTTCCGCAAAATAATATTGTCTGGTGTAATATCCCGGTGAATGATGCCTTTGCTGTGGACGTGGTCTAGCACCGGCAACAACTGCACTAATAGCTGACGTATCTCTGTTTCTGAGAAGATGCCGGAATCTGTCGAAGCGCCCCTGCCAGGTGCTGGGATTCCTAAGTTCGGGTCTGTGCTTTGAATTCGGGTCTGTGCTTTTCGCTCATTGAGCTGCTCCCGATAGGTTTTCCCCTCCACATAGTCCTGCACCAAGAACAGCCGCCCATCCTGCTCAAAGTTGGCTCGGAACTGGGGAACTTGCGGATGTTTAATTTGATAGAGAGTTGTTGCCTCTCGTTGAAACAGTTCCTTGGACTTCTCCAGGGCATAAGCCCCTATCTCAGGAGGAATCAATTCCTTTAGAGCACAAAGTTCATTGAAGCGTCCTTGATCTTCTGCCAGGTAAGTCCGACCAAATCCGCCTTGACCAAGAACACTGAGCAAGTGATAGCGGTTTTGCAGAATAGTTCCAGAGGGAATCGGTGGTTCCATGAGGGTGTAAATCCGGTTTTACGAGAACGAGGAAGGACGCCTAACGCTTAAGTTTAACTTTACTTCCAGATGCAGCTGGCTGCATTCACCTCCTTAGGGTATCGTGAATGCAAGCCAGTCGCCAATAGTAGGGTTTTGAAGAGATTTCCCTCTTTTGTTTTATTAAATTTTATTAAAAAAATAACTATTTTTTCGCCACTTCTTCACTTTTTCTGCGATAAAAATATATTTATTTCAGCTTACTTTGCATTTTTTCAATCGTTCCGTAAAATCTGAAGCCGCTTTACCTGTCGAAACTACAAAGATTTTTACAACCAAATTAACGTCCTGATTGTCTTGAAGCCGGGTAGTTTTCATTCAGGGATGGATAGGGGACTCCACAGAGCGATCGCGCAGAATGCGATCGCCTAACACGCTTGCTACAGCCAACAGAAATCGCACTAGCAAGCTAACGTCCATTGAACTTGGAATAGCTCTCCCTCCTGGATGTTTGTTGCCCGTGGTAGGGGCGTGATAAATCACACCCCTACGGGAGTCAGTTGCAACGGACAATGGACACAACACCCAAGTATAGATTCCGGCATTCCCTAAGCTTAAATATTTTTTATTTTTGTTAAAAAAATTAATTTTAGTTTTCAATCCAGACAGAACACTTGACTGGTAGTTTAGATAGTCGGATGCTAATTTAGCATTGCGATTAGCCGCAAATCTATTTACTGGGGTTG
>DATNPI010000510.1:0-26548 GCA_036703325.1 Coleofasciculaceae cyanobacterium | reverse complement strand
GATATAGCAGTTCTCACGCTTGATGAGGTACACAGATTTGCGTTGGGGACTGTTGAAGACAAGGAGACAGGGGGGACTCTTGGTGTATTGCCTTCAACTGAGAATCGCTATAAATTTGGGGGATTGAAAAAAGGAAGTCTTGAAGAATCAACGCTACCCGCTCTCGGTTCAATTAATTTTTCTTTTGCCATATCTAAATATTGGGGCTTGTGACCACCTACGGGGCTAGGGCGTGTTTTCTCGCCCCGGAGATCCCCCTAAATCCCCCTTTCTAAGGGGGACTTTGACGCTCATTCTCCCCCCTTTTTAAGGGGGGTGGGGGGGGATCTGAATCTGACAGAGAAGGCGAGAAAACACGCCCTAGTGCAAGAAGGCAGCACTTCGACACGCTCAGTGACCAGTAATGAGGCAGCACTTCGACACGCTCAGTGACCAGGCAGAAGACGATAAAGCTTGTATAGTAAGCTTTTTAACCTTTTTCAACTGGATAGTTATTTCTGCCACGCTGCACTAGTCTTCTTCCTCGCCCCTTTTTGGTCATAAAAAAATTCCGCCCGTCCATTAACGCAAAGTCAAATAGGTAGGCGGCTTTATAAATTTAAGAAATTGAGCCAAATTGGAAAAATCTAACTAGTAGCTACCAGGAACTTCACCAGCCCTACCAGTCCTACTGATGGGAACACTATGCATACCAGTTGCATCGGCTTCCTTAAGAAAACCACTGTAGGCTTCCATACCATGTTCGCCAATATCTAAACCTTCCAGTTCCTCTTCTTGAGTGACACGGATGCCAAGGCTTGCCTTGAGTGCTAACCAGAAGATGGTGCTGAGGAGAACTGTTATTCCTCCTACTGAAAGAATCCCGATAATTTGAGGTATCAGCTGGGTGAAGCCACCCCCGAAGAACAACCCTGCTGCCGGTCCAGTTGTGTATAACGGGGCACCTCCACGCAAGGTGACATTAGGCCCAACGCTAAACAAGCCTACTGCTAAGGTTCCCCAGATACCGCAAACCAAGTGAACTGAGGTCGCACCTACCGGGTCATCAATCTTGAGTTTGTCAAAGAAACCGACAGCAAAAACAACGAGGACGCCAGCAACCAGACCAATGATGGCAGCCGACGGAATGTTGATCCAAGCACAAGAAGCTGTTACGCCGACTAAACCGGCCAAAATGCCATTGATGATCATTGAGAGGTCAGGTTTACCAAGATACAGCCAAGCTGTGATTGCGGCGGCAATACCACCAAATGCACCTGCTGTGTTGGTGGTGACGGCGATGTGAGCGATCAGATTCGGCTCGGCCGCCATCGTTGAACCTGGGTTAAAACCAAACCAGCCTAGCCAGAGAATCAAGCAACCTAAAGTCGCGATGCTCATATTGTGACCAGGCAACGCCGTCATGCGACCATCTTGATATCTCCCAAGCCGTGGTCCTAGGAATGCCGCTCCCATTAGGGCTGCCCAGCCACCAACCGAGTGAACGACTGTACAACCAGCAAAATCCCAGAAGTTTGCTTTGGCAAGCCAGCCGCCGCCCCAAATCCAGTGTCCGGTAATAGGATAGGCAATCCCCACCAGCAAGAGGCTGAAAATCAAGAAGTCAACGAACTTAATCCGTTCAGCCACAGCACCAGAAACAATCGTGGCTGCTGTTCCAGCAAACACCAACTGGAAAAAGAACTTAGCCAGTAGTGGCACCCCTGTCCAATTGAGAGAGCTGAAAATCCCTTGGTAGGCATCTCCTGTTGCAGGGCTGTTATCAGCTCCACTCAAAAAGAATCCGCCAGTACCTATAAAACCATTCCCATCGCTGAACATTAAGCCAAAGCCAATTATCCAGAAAGCGATGGTAGACAGAGCGAATACAATCAGGTTCTTGGTTAGAACGTTGACCGCGTTCTTTTGGCGGCAGAAGCCAGTTTCTAACATACAAAAGCCAGCATTCATAAAGAACACCAGCATCCCAGCAATCATGACCCACATGGTGTCTAAACCCACCTTCAGGTCAGCTATCGTTGGACCTTCAGCCGCTGGGGCCTGAGCGACTGCTGCATAACTCCAGACCAAAACGAGAATTGTTGCCAAGGGTATGCAGGCTTTCCAACTTGGAGTTAGCCGCTTGATTGCAGTTCGCAACTGCTCAAAAGATGAATCAACCCCAGGTAATTGGCCTTGTCGATTTGAAGAGTATCGCCGATTTTGAGTTAGCGATTTTTTCTTCTTGGAAGTTTTCTTGAACCTTAATCTCAACATTGTCACTAAACTTTCCTGAATCTGTGAAACACGTTCCCACTTTTAGCCAACAAGCTGTCACTCAAGTCATTTGGAATGAGCGTTACATCATCTGAGGGATTCAACATATCAGATTTATGCTCCACTTCTAGGGCAAGCTGCTATACCGCTGCGTGCCTAAAGAAGTGGGGGGTTGGTAGACAAATTGTTACCTGTTAAACAAAACCGTACAAACAACTCGGTAGATAGTCAAGAGATTCAAGTCCTTTTAAGACCAAAGCCTGAGAGTATTAAAAGTTTCTGATTATTATATTTTCTGAATTATGAGTCTGTATCAAGGTATACTTTTTGTTGACCTCTGAAAGCTTGACAGCTAGCAGAGGAAGAACACCCAAGGTAGAGTACTCTGGCTCAAACTAGTACCCCTACGCGGAAGTCAAAAGTCAAGGGCGCTACTTAAGCTGGAGTAGACCTCCCAGCCTCGCGCCCAAAAGTCAAAAAGCTTTATTTCTAGACTTTTTAGCTTGTTCCAGATGGTAGGCTTATTTGGGTCGTGATGTACTAGGAACTTGGCACAACAGCCTATATTGTTGCGCGATACTTTTATTTATTGAACTGAGTAGTTAATTTCGCTTTTTATATTTGATGCTTAAAATATTTGAGGCTGAAACTTTAAAAATTAATTGGCTGTATTGGTGGTAGTATTTTATGTTTTATGTAGAATTTTTAACAATTTGGAACTTTAATCTGTCTGTTTCGTCTAGAAGACAATATCTATAAACTCCGAAAAGCACGAATTTCGGTAATGTGAAAGAATTTTATTTGACGGAGATTGTTTTTTATGTCTACTTTGTCGGTTTGGAGATCGAGAAGTGCTGCTCTGTTGGTATTGGGATTGGCAGGTGGTGCAGCAGCCCCGATAGTGATTTCGGCACCAGTAATGGCAGCCAACTTTGTGGATGTTCAAGGTCACTGGGCACGCCCGTTTATTGAAACATTGGCGGAACAAAACATTATTAGCGGATTCTCAGATAGAACTTTCAGACCTGACCAATCGGTGACTCGTGCTCAGTTTGCTGCCATGATAAAGCAAGCTTTTGACGAGAATAATATAAAGTTATCACGAACATTTGATAACGCGGCGGCTGATGATTGGGCAAGCCGAGAATTGACTAGCGGCTGGTTATCAAACCGCCAGTTACGCCCATCCGACCCACTTTCGAGAGTGCAGGTACTTGCGGCTCTGGCAAGTGGTCTACGCTTGAATCCTAGCGGTTCCGTAGCCAATACCTTAAACGTTTACAGAGACGCCTCAACGATCCCTGCATCGGCGCTGGATAGCGTCGCTGCTGCTACGCAAAATGGCATCGTTGTCAACTATCCTAATGTGAATTCTCTCAACCCAGATAAAACTGCAACCCGTGCTGATGTTGCTGCTTTTATTCATCAAGCTTTAGTGAATGAAGGAGTACTAGCTCCCCTTTCCGGTCGAATCGAGGCGTCTAACTATATTGTTCAGGTGAGTCGTAGAAACAATCAAGCCATCAACAACCGCCCTGGTAATCAAACGGGAATCAACAACCGAAACACTCGAACTGCGGAATATAAAGTTTCCCAAGGTACAGCAATTAATGTCGCTTACAAGATGTCAAACAAGATTGTTGTGGCTCCCGGAGAAACGCGCAATATGACGTTATTGGTTGCTGAGGACATCAAAAACTCACAGGGAAAGATATTGATTCCTAAGAATAGTGAAATTGAGGGTCAGATTGTACCTCGTTACAGTGGTTCTTCAGTCATTGGCGCTCAGTTTGTGGCTCAAAGACTCATCATTGGAAATGAGTCCTATAACAACATCAATGCAACTTCCTCAATGCTCACTAGTCAGCAGCCTAGTAATAACAATCCACGGTCAATAGGAGATGCCGCAATTAATATTTTGACGGGTGTCTTGACCGGTCGGTCTTCTAACACTAATAACGAACAAGAGAAGCTGATTACGATTAACCCGGACAAGGATTTGCAGCTAACCCTGGGTTCTGACTTGTATGTCAACAGGCTTACTGAAATCCAAACTCGGTAGGGAGTGTCCAGTCTTAAGTTCCGAGTCCTGAGGTGGAAAGCTCAGATCTTGCACCAAGGCTTGATGCAAGATCTGAGAATAAGGACAAACTTGAAAGTCTGGTTATTCACCCCGTCCACGTAAACCAATGCGCGTTTCAACACTATTCGGAGCGACTCTAGCTGCTTCAGCAAGCATTTGGGCAATTGCTGCCCCCTCGACTCAGGCGATTCAGCTAGCAGATGGAACAGTCTCGTTTGAAAAGCCTCCTAACTTGATTAGTGCAACAACCACCTATAACGCAACTTATGTTTGGGGAGCAACATATTATTTCACACTGGAATTACCAACAAATGCCGGTGAACCCCTCCGACGAGTCACTATTAACCAACGTCAAGGAGTAGATGACATCCGATTTGACCTGGAAGACACTCGCGCCTTTGAAGGAACACCTCGGAACAAAGGTGAGAAGTTGACTCTAAAAGAAGTGACAAAGGATGCGGATACACAAACAATTTCGGTGACGTTCGACCCGCCTATACAGCCAGGGAAAACGTTTACCATTGGTCTTCGTCCTGTCCGCAACCCTTGGAGTAGCGGAGCCTATATTTTTGGCGTTACGGCTTTTCCTGTTGGCGAGAAACCCTATGGTTTGTATCTGGGTGTTGGTCGTCTGCAATTTTACGATAACGACAGAGACTTCCCTTTTAGACTTCACTAACTTGAAAATAGAGAGGAAGAGGGGGAGAGGGGGAGAAAAGAGATTTTCATCATGGGTGTTGTGCGCGACAGTGCATGGCGTCTAATCCCCAAGCGGGGCATCGAGTTCCTCTTTTTCCTAAAACAAGTAGTGTGACACTTCAGGGTAGGGTAGCACTCGACACTTGGCAGTTGACCATATTCTTTGATGATTTCGACTACTTAAAACTCAAAGCTGTAACTGCCAAACAACTCCAACCAATAATAAAAGCTGCTCCCCCTAAGGGCGCGATCGCTCCCATCCACTTAATATTAGCCAGACTCAACGTGTACAAGCTTCCAGAGAACAGCACAACGCCAGCAATGAAGGCAATCCCAGCGGCTACAAGAGTTGGTGGAGGTGCCTCGTAGGGGAGGTTTTTAAAACTGCTACTACACAGTAACGCTACTAGCAGGAGTGCTAGCGCGTGGTACATCTGGTAACGAGTACCGGTTTCAAAAATTGCCAGTGCACGGTCAGTGAGTTTTTCCTTCAAAGCATGGGAGCCAAAAGCACCTGCGGCGACAGAAAGACCTCCAAAAATGGCTGCGATCGCCAAAAAAAATTGACTCATTAATCAATGCCTTCGACTAGAGAGATTTTTCCAACACGGGAGACTATAGATCGAAATGATAAGCAATATTGCCTCCATCGAGTACGTCAAACGTTGCATTGAACTCTTTTGCTCTCTGATCGAGATATTGCCTAGCCTCTTGTCCTGATAACTCTGCCTCCATTGCAAAGCGCAGGATGGTAATCTGGCCATTGTGTTCTGTAACTAGCCGATAAAACGTGGAACGAACGCGATCGCTAATCTCTTTCTGACCTTGTTTATGCAATCCCCATACCAGCCATCCTCCCAAAAATGTAGAAGGTAGAGTAATGACGATCAAAGCCGTTAAAACGTCATCTCTATCCTGCCGTGTGGTCTGAGGATTAAGGATTTGAGTAGCAGCAAGTATCGACAAAGGAACACCGAACGCGAGTAGCAAACCAGCAATTACCTTTTTCAGCAGCTTCATGGGAAGAGTGCTAGTGTCGTTAATCTTGCCGCGATTTTACACCTTATCTACGAGTAGCTTCCAGTAGGCGCGAGAAGTAAAAGCGGGTACTGGTCATTGCCTGTCGTTGAATGGAAAAGCCATTACTTTCCAGAATTTTGACGATTTGTGCTTCACGATGCTGATAAGCACGAGTAGCTTTACTAGGGCCTGGGAAGAGCTCACCGACTTTTTTGAGCAAAGTGAGGGCAAGAGTTTTGGGGGCAAAGCTGAGAATCAGGCGGGACTCTGCAAGAGTTGCGAGATGGGTAATCATCTGCGCTGCCTTATCTTCAGGATAGTGAATTAGCACATCCAGGCAAATGACAGTGTGGTAGCTGCCGCTCAATCCCTCCAAGTCCTGTACTGCAAAGGTAGGATTGCCAGTATTGCCCAAGATGCCTTCGGCTCTTTCCTTAGCTTCGCCCACCATTTTTTCGGAGATATCACTTGCAAAGATTTTGGCACCCGCTTCGGCAAGGGGAATGCTGAGGCTACCAACACCGCAACCCGCGTCACAGATGGACAAACCCGCTAAATTCCCGTCTGCATTCAGCCAGCTGAGGACTGTATCGACTGTCTGCTGATGCCCGGTGCGGATGTCTAGCTGGACTTTGTTTACCTCGCCATCACCGTAAATCCGCCGCCAGCGGTCAAACCCCGTAGCATTGAAATACTCTTTGACAACGGTTTTGTCATCAACTGTGTTCATAAAGTTGGATTTTGATAAATAAATGACTTACGTCGGTTAAATACTTTACCAGAGATATCAACTGGTCACTGATTTCTACCGTGATGCACTAGACCAGCTTGGCAGAAGTTTTCCACTTCCAATGCCGATGAGGGGGAGAGGGGGAGAATATCACCCTCTGGGTTATTTGTGCCACCCTGGTCTAGTCGGTCAATGGAGAAGGGCATTACCTAGCCGCTGCCATGTGAGTTTACCGGCAGAACTTACGCAAACACCATCGTTTTGCCCCCCAACCCCCGGAGGAGTAAATCCAGCTCCCCTCAGATTCGGGGGGCTAGGGGGGCGACTGTGTAAGTCGTGACTAGTTGATGCATCTAAATGCCAGCGCAACAACTGGGCGGGTTGACCCACCGCAATTCCAGGTAGACCGATCGCCTTTCGGGGCGCATCTGTTGCCAATGCGATCGCTTCTTCCACCCCACAAATTCCCCATTTCACCAAATTCTGTGTCCCCACCAACAACGGTAGCGTTGTCCCAGAAAGGGTGCCGTCTGGCAGTCGTGCCGTGCCGTTGATCACTTCAATTTGCCGTGTATCCCAAGGATAAACACCATCGGGTAATCCAATTGGTGCCAGGGCATCGCTAACTAGAAAAATTCCTTTCTCATAGCAACCAGAACGTAGTAGCAGCTGAATCATTGTTGGACAGACGTGCTGACCATCGGCAATCATGCCACAGTAGACATCTGGATGAATAAGAGCAGCACCTAATAATCCTGGCTCTCTGTGGTGCAGCGCTGGCATTGCATTAAAAGCATGAGTCACCATTGATGCCCCTAGTTTAAAGGCTTCTTCGGCTTGGGCAGCAGTTGCCTGAGAATGACCCAGACTAACGGTGATACCGAGCGATCGCAGATAAGGAATCACCTCACCTGTTGAGTCTAATTCCGGTGCCAGCGTCATCACTCTCACGACATGAGCATAATTCCCTAATACCCGCTTCACGTCGTCAATTGTCAGCGGTAACAAGTATTCTGCTGGATGTGCTCCTCGCTTTTGGGGATTAAGAAATGGCCCTTCCAGGTGTACGCCCAAAATTTGAGCTGTTGCTTGCTCTTGCCCCTGGGATGCCGAAAAATCAGCAAAGACAGAAAGCGATCGCTGAATCTTCTCGACGGAAGTAGTAACGAGAGTCGGCAAAAACCCATCGATACCCTGACGCCATAGAAATTGACAAATTTCCCTCAACTGATAGCAAGCAGTTAAATCCACGTCTGTAAACGCTAAACCCAGTCCCCCATTAATCTGCAAATCCACACCACCCAGCGACACCCAATCACCCGCGACATCGATTCTGGGCAATTCTTGAATTGCTCCTACAGGCAAGGTGCGATCCATCGGCTCAATTACTTCAATAATGCCTTGAGCATCAATCCTGATTTGTTGTAAACCCTGATAACCAGGTACTCGCGCATTGATAATAGTCAGATTGGGAGTCATTTGTCTTTTGTCACTTATCCTTTGTAAGAATACTAATGACTAGTGATTAATGACTAATGACTAATGACAAACCCTTAGTTGGCATTATTATGGGCAGCGATTCCGATTTGCCCACAATGCAAGGCGCGATCGCAGTTTGCGAAGAATTTGGCGTCCCGTGCGAAGTCGCGATCGTTTCTGCCCATCGGACGCCCGAACGGATGGTGAAATACGCCCAAGAAGCCCATCAGCGCCACCTCAAGGTAATTATCGCAGGTGCCGGTGGAGCTGCCCATCTGCCTGGTATGGTTGCGGCGCTGACGCCTTTGCCTGTGATTGGGGTGCCTGTACCCAGTCGGCACTTACAAGGCGTTGATTCCCTTTACTCGATTGTGCAAATGCCAGCAGGGATTCCTGTAGCCACCGTTGCAATTGGTAATGCTAAAAATGCTGGTCTGTTAGCTGTCCAGATTTTGGCATCTCATCAGCCAGAATTACTAGAGCGAGTACAGCAGTATCGCCAGAATTTAGCCCAATCGGTGATGGATAAGCAAGCCCAGCTCGATGAACTGGGCTATCAGCAATACTTGGCGAAGCATTTCGAGTCCTAAGTACTAAGGTATTAGGCATAAAAGATTGCATATTTACCTGCTAGCTTTTTGTCAGTAGTCAGTGGTCAGTTGCAATAGACAACTGACCACTGACTAACTTGCTATCTGTGACTGAAAATTCTTAACAAATCTTAGCAGTAAAGATAAAGTTATGATTCTGAACAAATAATGTTGCGAGTACTTTCACAATTATTAAAAATTACTTCATGTTTTTAGCCAGAACTATTGGTTAAGCTGAAAGTAAGACACAAAGGAGAGGAATTTTCATGAACGCTGCATTTAGCGTTGAATTCAAGCGACCCGCATGGCAAACAGTTGTGATGTTCGCCTTGGGCTTTTGGCTGAGTAGCAGCTTGCTCTTAGACTTTGTGATCATGCCCGGTCTATCGGCTGCTGGCATGATGAGTCAAGCGAGTGCCGCAACAGCCGGCTATTCCATTTTCTGGATTTTTAATCGCATCGAGCTGCTATGCGCGGCTTTGGTGTTAGCGAGTCTCCTAGCGCTGCGTGGCACTTCAAATCTTTATAGTCATGTGAGACGCTGGGCTATTTTCTTATCCCTGCTCCTGCTGGCAATTGCTCTCATTTATACATACATAATGACGCCGCAGATGAGCGCTCTGGCACTACAACTGAATCTGTTGGAGCCAGCGACTGGGATGCCTGAGGGAATGATGCAAATGCTCGAAGGGTATTGGGTGCTAGAAGCCCTCAAGTTAGTAGTAGGTACTACACTGCTTGGTTGGTGCTACTACGATTCCCGTAAGCTTGCATAACGAGATATTGACCAGAAATGACAATTGATAAAGGCTCCTCACTCCAGTGGGGAGCTTTTTGTTTCGTCCTGACTGGGAGAGGGCCACAGCAGGCGTAGTGCCATCAACGCAAAACCAATTGCCGCGATCGCTTTTAGTATACGAGCAGGTAACAACTGAGCTACCCCTTCCCCCGCCACCACTCCAATCAAGCTAGCCAAAAGTAGTGCGACCACCGATCCAAAAAACACAGCACGGGGTGATTTGAGACTACCACCTAAAGCGATCGCGGCGAGTTGGCTCTTATCGCCAATTTCTGCCAAAAACACCGTTATGAAAGTCAGTCCGAGAAGTTGCCAGTCCATACAAGGGTTGAAAATTGAAAGTTTAACGGTTGAGTCGTTCCAGCTTGCCAACTAAAAACGCACGACATCCCACAGCAGCATGACAGAGATGAAGAGTAAAAGCGCTCCTGCTGATGTTTCCAGAGTTTTAGGAGAAAGCCGATTAGCCAACCAGCGACCGATGAGTACGCCTAGCAGGCTGGTTGCAATCAGTGCCGTAGCAGCACCAGCGAAAACAATCCAGGGAGAGCGAGATTCTGCACTCATCAGCAGAGTAGCTAGCTGGGTTTTATCTCCCATCTCTGCCAAAAAAATCGTCAGGAACGTTGAACTAAAAATCCCCCATGTTCCCAGACTACATGCCTTGAACTGCTGAGACTTCTGAGGCCAAGTTTCCAGCGAATTTATTGCTGGCTCAGTCTTAGTGGCGGACTCAGAACAGATTTTGCTGTTTTTTGGCGCTGGCTCAGTCAATGTTGGAGGTGCAGTCAGGGTAAGACCAGATAAAGGCAGAGAAGAGAGTTTCACGGGCAGACTGAAGTACTGTTAACTATCTTTTCATATTCTTTTCATCTTCGCAGAAGTTTACAATAAATAGCAACCCTATACGACTTCACACTGTTAAATCACGTAACACTTCCCTACCAAAACGTCGTAGAAGCTTAGAGCCACCGTCTTCAAGCGGTGCTTGGTATTAAAGACCTACTTCCCGGTCAAAACGTAGCATTTCTAGACTGCGATCGCCATAAACGCCCTCAATCTGCTGGCGACAGCAGTCGATTGCAAAGTCGTTTATCTCTGTCGGTTCCACGCCGAACATCTCCTCAAAGACATCCGCTTCCACGCGACAGAAGCGAGGTCGATTGGGGTAAATGCGACACTCACGAGTGGCACGATCAAAATTCACACACCATCCCCCTTCACCCACCATGCTCAGATAGAGCTCTAGCTCTTCTGGGGAAAGATAGGACTCTAAATCTGGACGCTCTGCTGGGTCAAGATGACAGCACGCACCACATTGCTTCACACAACGCCAAGTTGCCATTACTTTAAACAAAGGCTACAAGTTCTGGGCACATCCAGCTTAACGAGTTTTCGCCTCTGCCAGTTGCTGTATCGGTTTTATTGCGTTTTGTATATTTTTGTAATGTTACTTAAAAACTGGTCGCAATTACCAAGTAAAATCTAAGCAACAATTTTTCAGTTTGGCCATCAAATTTGTTAGGCCAATTCGGGAGGAAAACATAGATATGAGCTTGTTAGGTTTTTTAGGTATAGATCTGAGCCTTCTAAATAGCATCAATTGGGAAGTGATTGCTCAACTGACCATGCTAGCGGCAATTGTTCTGGCTGGGCCAATCGTCATTTTCGCGCTGGCTGCTCTCAAAGGCGACCTTTAATAAAAGTCAGAAAGTGGAAGGTTAGGAAACAGTTGCAGGTTAAAGGTTAAGAGAGGTTTAAATCTACCTTTCGAGGACTACCTTTAAACCTGCCAACCTTCTAACTTTCAACTTTCTAACTTTCAACTTTCTAACCTTCAGGTAAGAGCCAAAGCCTGAGTTGCGGCTTTAATCAACTGATAATAGTTAGGTTGCGTCACATCAACCTCTTGAGCATCTTCCCGTTTAAATCCCAAAAGTCCGATTCGCTTTCCTTTCTGAATCGCCAAAACTTTCCCTTCGGAATTTCTAATCCTTAATTCATTTAAAGGCTCCAACAGACTGCAAGTGTAGCGGCGTTGGTTGTAATAAAACTCGGCTTTTTTAGTTGAAGTTGTGGGAGAAGCGGGTAAGCGAATGCCGACTAACTCTAACTCAATGCTAGTATTGCCATTCCAATTGTTTTCTCGCAGTTTGTAGGCGATATCCACATTGTGAGGGAGAGGATAGTATTCCCCCCAGCGCCAAGCAACTGCTGTAATCTTGACTGGCTGGTTATCCTGACTGAGGGTGAGCTTGAGGTGTCCCTTACCCACAACTTTTTGCTCTACAACTTTAACATTAGGCGTCCAGAAGACAGGGTCAGGGTTGCCAATACCACAGGGGTGGAGAGCGTCAATTTGCTGGTAGAGGTTGGAAGTAATTTGAGTGAAGTCAGCCTGAGTATCGATTGAAATGAGTGGCTTGAGGTGTTCGGGTTGCAGGCACTGATGGGCAAAGCAGCTGAGAGATTCTCGAAACGCTTCTAAGTTTTCAGCGGCTAAGGAAAAGCCTCCGGCAGCTTTGTGTCCGCCAAATTTTCCTAATAACTCCTTAGAAAACTGCAACCCATCGAAGACGTTGAATTCAGGAATTCCTCGCGCTGAACCCCGGATATGATTTTGGTCTTCCCCTTCATAAGTACCAATGAATACGGGGACGCCGTAGCGTTCAACCAGTCGGGAGGCAACTATGCCAATGACGCCGTGGTGCCAATTGGGCTGAACAAGGACTAACACGCGATCTTGGTGCAAATCTAGCTGAGATTTTTCAATAAAAGCGATCGCATCCTGTTCAATTTGCTCACACAGTTGCTGACGCTTCTGGTTGATTTGTTCACACTGCATCGCCCGTTCCAGCGCCACCCCAGGCTCGGTTGTTGTCAGCAGTTCAATGATAATCTGGGGGTCTGATAGACGACCGATCGCATTAATTCTCGGGCCCAGCTTAAAGCCAATATCCTCTGGCTTCATCGCTTTTTGCTCTTCGTTTATCCCCGACATCTGAATTAATGCCTGCACACCAGTCAACTCAGACTTAGGAAGCAGTCCTAAGCCTCGTTTCAACCAGCGCCGATTGATGCCAGTTAAGGGAGCTAAATCTGCAATGGTTCCTAAAGTAAATAACTCTAAGAGCTGGGAAGTTAAGCCCTGAAGCTTACCCAGTTCTTGAGCGAGAGTCACGGCTAAAATATAAGCTACTCCGACACCAGCAACGTCCCTATAGGGTGAGGATTCGGGAATTAGTTTTGGGTTAAGAATTGCATCAGCTTCCGGCAGTTCTGGTGGCAAGTCGTGGTGGTCAGTCACAATGACCATCATCCCCAGCTCTAATGCTCTAGCGATCGCTTCGTGAGCAGAAATACCATTATCGACAGTTAGAATCAGCGCAACGCCATCTTCTGCAAACTCTTCAACAATTCGATTATTGATGCCGTAGCCGTCTTTCATGCGGCTGGGAATGGCATAGTCTACATCTGCACCTAACCAGCGTAATGCCCGGAGTAGCAAAGCGGTGCTAGTCATGCCATCGGCGTCGTAGTCCCCACAGATGGCAATTTTTTCTTCATTGGCGATCGCTTCTTTGAGCATCTCTACACTGATTGCCAAATCCGGAAATTCATCCATCGGCGCGGGCATCACCTGAGATTCTGGATACAAATATACCTGTGCCTGTTCTGGTGTCTCGATACCCCGGTTAATCAGTACCTGACCCAGCAGTGGGGAAAGTCCTATGGCTTGTGCCAGTTGAGCAGCTTGTTGTACCTGTGGTGGTGCAATCTGCCAGCGCTGATTGGGCAATTGCTGAAGGCGTCTGGAGGATTCAGAGTTGAGTCTATCTTGCACTGAAGTTGATGAAATTGACGGTAAGCTACGGCTAGTCTACAGCACTCAGCCAAGCTTTCTTTTTCCTGCAATATTTAGAAAACAGAAGCCCCTGTGAATCAGAAAACCGCTACACGTCCATCGTCTTTGAGATAAACTGAGCGATCGCCTGGAGGACTCCCACCGGGACGCACTTCTATGCGTAGTGTTCTCGCTTCTGGTTTCAGGATATTTACTTTCAGTGGCAGTCCAATTGCATCCCAAAAAACTACGGAGAAATTAGGCTCCGTCTTGGCTGTCCGCACAAAAGACAGTACCTGTCCCGGACTAATAGGAAGTGGGTCAGTGCCAGATACCTTTTGCAGCTGAACAACACTCTCAGTTAGGTTAACTACCTCAACGGTGATGCGTTGCCCCGGTACAAACTGTATTGGACGTCGCCCACAACTGGTGGCAGCAACACAGGTGCCAGCTGTTGCAGGGTGATACTGTTCCGTGATGCCGATCAAAAGACTAGTTGCGACCAAGATGGCTGGCAGAAGTTTAGACATGGAAGAAATCCTAGCTTGAAAATAGAGGGGGAGAGGGGGAGAGAGATTTTCATGACTTCTTTGTGTGCGTTAGCTCTGTTCGAGGCGTAAGCTAGTGCATGGCGTCTAAAACAGCGAGTCTGAACTGAGGGGAAAACGGTTCATTGCAAAATTTACAAGTAATACCTGACAGTCGTAACAACTCGACTTTTCTTAGCCCGTAAAGCGGCTTTTAGGAAAAAGCCGGTTTGATTGTGCAAAATACTCTCCCACCAATTGCGCGTGACAAATGCCGGGATGATAACCGTTGACAAAACACCATGATTTCGCTCTTCAAACTCACTGACAAAGTCAACAATGCAAGACACCACTGAGCGATAGGGCGAATCTAGAACCACTAAAGGAATATCTCCTTGTAGCTCTCCCCATCGTTGTTGCAGTTTTTCTCGGTCTGTCGTACCAATATCAACATGAACTGCAACAACCTCATCGGCAATACTGCGTGCGTAGTCGAGTGCCTCTAACGTTCCCCGGTTCAGCTGACCGACTATAACTATAGCTGGGTGAGTTACTACTTCCGCTTTTGGTCTAGGAATATAACTCCGAGGCGATACACCTTCAATAGTGAGTCGCTCGGCCACATATTGATAGTGACGATGAATCGCGAAGAACAAGCTCACCAACAAAGGAATGGCAACCACAACAACCCAAGCTCCCCCTAGGAACTTCGTCGTCACAATTACACATAGAACGACGAATGTAGCAATAGCACCTATACCATTCATGATGGCGCTAGGACCCCAACCAGAGGTACGCTCCTGATACCAACGGCGTACCATTCCTGCTTGGGACAGGGTAAAGGAAGTGAACACACCCACCGCATACAGGGGAATAATCGCGTTTGTGTTTCCTCGGAAGATAACGATCAAAGCAGCAGCAGACAGACTGAGCAGAATAATGCCATTGGAATAGACTAAGCGATCGCCTAAGATTGCCAATTGCCGGGGTAAAAATCCATCGCGAGCCAAAAAGTAGCAAAGCCTGGGAAAGTCTGCATAGCTGGTATTAGCAGCTAAAAGCAAGATTAACAGCGTGGCTACTTGGATGAAGTAATAGAAGGCTGAGTCATTTCCCAGAATTTGGCGAGCTAAAAGAGAAACCAATGTTTGTCCTTCTTCTGGGACTGTGTGATAAATGTTAGCTAAGTAAGTGATTCCAATAAACATAATTCCTAGAATCACCCCCAAGTAGAGCAACGTGAGGCGGGCATTTTTCCACTCAGGTTCCTTAAATGCTAAGACGCCATCCGATATAGCTTCTACTCCTGTAAGTGCTGCACAACCGGCCGAAAAAGCCCTCAAAATGAAAAACAAAGTAATCCCTTCTCGGACTGGGAGTTCCGGATAACTTTGAGGAATGTGTCCGGCACCAGTGGCTTGTTGAAATAAACCAATACCAATCAGAACAAAAATACAGGCAATAAATGCATAAGTAGGAATCATAAAAATCTTGCCGGATTCCTTTACTCCCCTCAAATTTGCCAGCATCAACAAGAAAACAAAAATCAAGCAAAGTTCTATCGTAAACCCTTGTAGTGCTGGAACTGCTGAAGTTAAGGCGGCTGTCCCAGCAGAGATACTCACTGTCACGGTCAGGATATAGTCGATCATCAGCGAGCCACCTGCCACCAGCCCTGGGTAGATGCCCAAGTTCTCACGAGCAACAATGTAGGAGCCACCACCCTTGGGATATGCGCGAATAGTCTGTCTATACGAAAGTATGACCAGCACCAACAGCACCACGATTGTTATAGCAATGGGAAGCGACCAAATGAGAGCACCACTTCCTGCTGCCACCAGAACCAATAAAATCTCCTCTGTCGCATAGGCAACAGATGAGAGAGCATCTGAAGAAAGAACTGCCAATCCTTCAGCATTAGTCAATCGTTCTTCAGCATGAGCACTCGTCGGTAACGTTTTACCGACCAAAGCTCGCTTAACCTGAGAATACAGGGACATAGCCAGCCCACCTAGTAGATGTTTTTCCTGCCGCTCAGTCGGTTGATGAACTAACCATCGAGCAGACAATACTGAATTTTACGGTGTTGTGCTGGAATATTGCTCTCAATCCAGCCCACTTGGCCAGTTTTGAGGCAATATTTTATCTCGACAAAGATACTTGTCGAAAAAGTCCGGACAAATGGAGTTCGGATGGGTAAAGTGATAGCGTATTTCTGCAAAAGTGAGATGCACTGGTCAAACATGACTATCGTTGAGGGGGTAGCTTAACTTTGAGCGAGTAGCGCACCTTTACTTGCCTAAAACCAAAAAGCACTCTCGTGAAGCACGAGTCCGAAGCGTGAAACCCAAACCACTTGGTAACTGACGCTTTCTACTTTTCCCTGAACGAGAGGGTCATTTGCCTAAAACCAAAAGGCAATTTAGGTCAAGATCTTGCGACATCTTACTTTAGTAGTAGAAAATACGCCAGACAGTCCTTATTCTTTGAAGGGTGGCATGAATAGCACCTTGACTAAAAGGATAAGATAAAAGCCGGAAATTTAAGATTGTGAGGATTTGTACAGTGAGATCAAAAGTCATCGTTTTACTTCTACTAGGCGGTTTGGTATCAGGTCTAGCTGCCTGTCAGCCGCAGGGGGCGACACCAGATGCTTCTCCTACCGATTCACCCGCTGGAACTAGTGTTTCACCCGCCGACAGTCCCACTGGAACTTCTGCTTCGCCTGAGACTTCACCTGCCGGAACTTCTGCTTCGCCTGAGACTTCACCTGCTGGAACTTCTACTTCACCTGGCGGAACTTCTGCTTCGCCTGCAACCACACCTACTACGGAGAAGTCACCCTAACTCCCTTCTCAATAACACCGTAATCTCTACAACTGTCTTTCTGTCGTAGAGATATCTTCCCCAAGAACCCTTAAAGCAGCCGCAACTGGGAATCTATGTTGTCTACCAGTTGCTGGCTGTCTTTACCAGAACCTACCTGAACTGCCTCAGAGTCATCCAGATCTAGCCAGCTGTGGTCATCTCCAGCAAGTAGACGATGTGCGGCTTCCATCATCTCAGTGGTGATGTCCTTGAGGTCTTCCCGGTTTTCCAGGTAGGTTTTTAGCGCATCCATAGGATTCATGCTGCTACCGACGCCAAGTTCTGGCAAGCGAGGTCGAGCCAGCTGACTGATTAATTCAGGACGAATCGTGTAGCTATGGGCGTCACTTAATGATTGGTGTATAGCAGTGTTGTCGATTAAGTCGAGTTGCTCAGAACGCAGCTTGTAAATCAGCCTGACTACGGTCTCTTTAATATCCTTTTTCTTAATTGCTTTTAGTAAGGCGGCTTGCGGGTCAGCGGCTTCAGAAACATCCACTTCAATTGTGCGGAAAGTGCGTACCGGCAAGGTACAAAATTCCCACTGAGCGCGACCTCGTTCCAGGTTAACTAGCACATAGCCTTTGTCTTCTTTTTCTTCACTGAAATCTACCCGCTCAATGCTGCCTGGGTAGATTACTGGCGGGTCATTAGACTTGTTGAGATTCTGGTGCCGGTGGACGTGCCCTAGAGCCACATAGTCAAAGCAGGGTCGTGTCAGCATGGAGAGGGGAATTGTGAAGCCCTTACCTACAGCAAGGAAGCGCTCGGCTCCCAAGTTAGCGCGGTCTGCCATTAAGTGAGCTAAGAGGACAGTCGGAACTTCCGGGTCGAGACGCCGAATTTCACCTTCTAATACTGGGTCGAGACGTTGAGTCAATAACTCATTGACTTCAGCAAGAGCAAGACCTTCTGTTTCTGGGCGAGTTAGCAAGGTGGAGCGAGTCAACCAGGGGAGGGTAATCACTTGCACCGGGCCGCTACGGGTTTGGATACGGTGCGTGCCGATCCCATCTCCAACAATAAATCCGGGCACCCCTAAAGTCCGATAGATACATAAACTGGCACCCCCCTGACCTTGTGAATGTTGGTCGTGATTGCCTACCAGCAAAACTGTAGGAATTTCGGCATCCACCAAGCGGCGGAATTGTCCTGCAAAAGCTTCTTGAACATAGGGCGGCGGTGTGGCGTCCGGAAAGGCATCACCCCCAAAGAGAACCAGATCGACAGGTTCAGTGATAGCTCTGTCAATACATTTTGTCAGGGTGTTGACAAAGTCCTCTAATCGTGTATTTAAACCATTAGCTGGGTTAATCCGTCCGTGGGAAAAGCCACTTCCCATATGGATATCAGACAGGTGCAGAATTTTAATCATTGGTCATTGGTTAGGGGTCAAGATTGAGATTTTATGGGACTTCAGGAATCACCCGATCTAGGTTCTGACAGATAATCTGCCGTTGTTCAGCATCGTAGCCCCAGGTTTGGAGAAATGTTTTGTAGGTGCCTGCTCCCGTCACGGCACTTTCCCGTAAGGCTAGAGCTACTTCACGCACCTGAGGCAGTTCAACTTTTTCAATGAGACGCAGAGAACGCGATCGCACTCGATCTGACCCTTGAGCCATCTGTTCGTTATGTTTACGACGATGGGCAACTGCCATTGCGGCTGACATTGCCAAATTTTTCACCAAAAGTTCGGCTACAGTATCGGGCGATGACTGGAGTGCATGGATAACTTCAGGTGAGGGAGAGTCGGCTAAAGTTCCCTCAGAGGTGAGATAGGTGACAAAAAAACCTCTGGCACCATTTGCACTTTTTACTAATTCAGCGATCGCATCAGTACTTTCTTGCTGTGATAGTTCACCCGCCTCTATTTGGGACATTAAGGACTGGGTAAGAGCGATCGCTTCTTCAAATGTCACTGACTCAGGAATAATCACGCGAATTCTGCTACAGGTTTGTGTCGTTTAATTTCTAATACTGTGATGATACTCAATTACCGCAACAATCTCTTTTTTTCCACCAATTATTAATAGAGAAATATAGATAAATAGTCTGAGGATTCAGGGGAGTTTAAAAATAACTATCCTGTCTCTAAATGAGCTAGCACAGGCTTTAAATCAAATTTTCTCCCAAATTTGTCCTGATACAGGCAGCAGACTCTGTATCACTGTTTCAGTAGTCCTGAGTCTTGAGTAACCCTAGGGATGAATCCAGGAGACTTGAGACCCTGACTGTCCTATTGGTATGCCTGCCAACAATTGAACCGGGCTTACAACAGCCTATAAACCGCCGTTTCATAGGAGTTAGACAGTCAGAACGCTTGAGAGCGTGTTGGGTAAGCCCTAGAAATGCATCTTTTACTCAGGACTCAGTACAGAGGCGATTAATCGCCTCTGTACGAACTTAGCACTTCCCCAAGGGAGTAACAATCTCACGGCAACAGTACTTGTGCTGATTGCTGTGGCTTGCTTTTTGCAAATACTGCTGTGACTTTTACATCCAGATCTAACACTTACTTGGCTCGGTAGGGCGACGTTTATGCGTGTTTCAAATGTTGCTATTTATACGCTAGCAGCCCTTGCTGCGTCGGAGTTAAGCCCTAAGGCTAACGGTACTCCAAACATAACGCTTCCCCCAGAGGAGCCAGAGGCAAGCAATGTCCTTGCCGAGAATGACATTACCATACCAGAGCCAACAAAGGCGAAGGATGCTCCTGTCGCCCCTTATGCGATCGCACCTCCTGAAACTCTGGAGGTACAACCTTTTGCAGGGGTAGCTGTTGAAGCACAGAACCCTCAAAAAAATCAGGACAAGTCTGATACTCCCACAGGTGATGCAGTCAGAGCCTCTGCCTTCCCTACTGATGTTTTCACTTCCTACCTCGATCATCAAATTAGAACAAGCTTGCCGCCAGGGTGGGTGATGCGCTTACCCTCCCAGGTTTTACTAAGCGATCGCTTAAATGAGAAGCCTAGCTATTACAGTGTTGAAGTCTCTCCATCAACTTCTCAACCTGGACTAACCGTCAACCTCTTCAGCTGCGAAGAGAAACGCCAATCTTGTTTAGTTGGCCGTTTTGCCGTGGCGGCGAAGACTTCAGCTGATGTTCAGCAAGAATTCAAAAACTATCAAACCGCAGCAACACCCATCACCCTAGCGAATAACATTCGGGGATATTTGTTGGACGGTTCAAAGCAAGAACCGGCTTCTGGGTTTTCGTCCGTGATGTGGGAACAGGACAACCAGTTCTATACAGTCAAACTTCCAGTTCAGGAAGGCCAGAATCTCCTCTACATAGCGGATTCAATGGCTCAGACAACGCCAATTCAAAGCCTGAAGGGATTGCCTGAAACTCCCTCTACTAATCCAGCACCCGTAGCCACGGCTGAAAAACCTCAGGAAGCCACTCAACAATCAACAACAGGTATTTTAGACCGTCGCCATCCTGCCCTAACAACAGCCGATCAATTGCGGCAAGGAGAAGTTGTCACCAATCTGCGTTACCGTCAATCTTTTCCACCTGGGTCAGACAGTCAAACAGGTCTTACTGGTCAGCCTACTTTGGGTGTTAGCTGGGGTATCACTAACAACCTGGAACTTACGCTAGATGCACAAACAGTTGATAACTCTGGTCCAGTCCGCCAGGGACCATTCCTTGCTCAAAGAATCAACCCAGATGGTACTGGCCCTAACTTCTTTCAAGAATTCACCCTCCAGGCAAAGCATCGACTCTGGCAGAACGAATCAGGTACGCAAGCACTCAGTGGTGTAGTTGCAGCTTCCCTAGGAAATGCCGGACGCCCCTTCCGCTTTTATAAGGCAACTGGGCCTGTCTCAAACGGAGAAAATAACGGAATAGTTACTTCCTTAGAGTTGCCTTTTACATTCAGACCGGATGACCGTTGGCAGTTTACTCTTTCACCCAAAGTTGCCTTTTTACCAGAAGATAATGCCTTGTATTTCAACAGACCTCCTGGAAACGATTCAGGCTCTTTTGGTACTACCGCTGGCTTGGCAGGAGGTGTCAGTTATCGGCTCAATCCAAGGCTTGTATTATGGGGTGATGCGTTTGTTCCGTTGACGGGTAATAACACGATTGATCGAGAAACCGGATCGCCTGCTCGAACTGTTGCGTTCAATGCAGGTTTGCGGTATTTAGTCAATCCCCGATTGTCTACGGATTTTTTCGTTTCTAATACGTTAGGTAATACAGGCGCTCTGTCTATAGTCGCTGATAAACAGTATCCTTCGGTCGGGTTCGGTGTTACCTTTTTACCCGGAATTACCGGTGCTAATCGCCAATACCCTCAACATTTTGGTTCATCCCAGCAGCCACCTCCTGATGCTCCAGCAGGATTTGCTTTGTTAGATGGCGGTACGATTCCCAGCGGACAGTTGCGTCTAAATGTACAAGGAGGGAGCCAAGGGCTATTAACTGGAATTCAGTATGGACTCCTAGATGATTTTGAAATTGGTACTTTTCTAAACAACATTCCAGGTACTGTCGATGAGTCGGAGTTAGGGTTTAGCGGAAAAATTCGCTTGTTGCACCAAGCAGACGGCGCTCCATTTACTTTAAGTGGGGCGGTTACAGTGGCACGCGCAAATAATGTACTTGTCAATCTGATTAGTAATAATCGGAATAGGTTTCAAGAACTCGGTTTGAAGAAGGGTGGGTTTGCTTTTAGCAATGAAAAAACCGGGGAATTGTTCGTTGTTACCCTCTCTGCCCCCATGCATTATCAATTTCAGGGGGGAAGTGCGGTTTGGCTAACTCCTACCTTGGGATTTATACAACGCAATGGGCTGCAAACAGCTGGATTTAACTTGGGAGGCTCAGTTCCCCTGGCTAAAGATTTGAATCTGATTGCAGAGGCGGGTTTAGATTTGAGTGGTAAAGGCAATGCCTTTCTTGGCAACAAGCGTGAAACGGTTATTCCCTGGGCTGTGGGCTTGCGTTGGCGTCCGGCATCGCTTTTGGGTATTTCCGAGACTAGTGTAATTTCTGACTTGCAACTTGAAGCCTACGTGACTAATCGGGTTGGCTCGACGCCTTTTGAGAGTCTTAGAGTACGAGCTGATAATGAGACGGCAGTTGGTGTTGGTCTGATATTGCCAATTCAGTTTTAGGTAAGCTGTTTTGCTTAACCCAAGTTCAGCTGAGAGTCTCCCTCAGCTGTTGCTCATAATAAAAGAATATGAGGAGACAAAAGAAAACCAATTCTCAGAGATTGAGATTACCTGTACGGGGGCTGCATCAATCCCTTTCGGTGTTCCGGTACAGTGGACGAGCCTTAGGTTTGGTATGGACGACTAGCCACACCCTGACAGTTGTGTTGGCGATTCTGACTTTGGTAGCGGGTTTGTTACCAGGGGCAGTGGCTTATGTTGGTAAGTTGATTGTTGATAGTGTTGTTTCGGCTTCTCGGTCAGGCGTGGAAGCCCATCGTTGGACGGCTTTGGGCTATGTGGGACTCGAAGCGATCGCAGTCATGTTGCTAGCTGGTAGCCAGCGGGGTCTTATTGTTTGTCAATCGCTGCTGCGAGTACTGCTAGGTCAACGAGTGAACGTTCTCATTCTGGAGAAGGCACTCACACTCGATCTTGTCCACTTCGAGGACTCAGAGTTTTACGACAAGCTCAATCAGGCGCGGCAAGAAGCCTCGGTTCGTCCTCTCTCACTGGTGACGCGAACGTTTGGGTTGATTCAGAATGCCCTCTCGCTGGTAACCTATGGGGGTCTACTGCTGAATTTTTCGATATGGGCGGTTATCGTGCTGCTTGTGGCAGCGTTACCTCCCTTTATTGCTGAGACTCGCTTTGCCGGGGAAGCGTTTCGTTTGTTCCGCTGGCGATCGCCCGAAACCAGACAGCAACATTATTTAGAAACGTTGATTGCTAGGGAAGACTATGCGAAAGAGGTTCAGCTCTATCAGCTTGGCGCAACGATGCTGCAACGCTACCGCGATATCTTCAATCGACTCTACGCTGAAGACCGCGACCTGACCATACGCCGGGGATTTTGGGGCTACCTGCTGGGCTTGCTGAGTACCGCCACATTTTATGCTGCCTACGCTTGGATTGTAGTGGAAACCATTTTTGGTCGCATTTCCCTTGGGGATATGACGATGTATCTGATGGTATTCAGGCAAGGACAGTCCACTTTTACTGCCGCTCTGACTTCGATTGGCGGGATGTATGAGGACAACCTCTATCTGTCTAACCTATACGAATTTCTGGAGCAGGATGTCCCGAAGCCTCACGGTAAGGCTACTAAGGGTGTGCTTCCGGGGGATGGAATCCGCTTTATCGACGTGTCCTTTACCTATCCGGGAAGTCTGCAACCTGCATTAAAAGGCGTCTCGCTCCACCTGAAACCAGGGGAGAAATTAGCGATCGTGGGTGAAAATGGTTCGGGAAAAACCACCCTGATTAAGCTTTTAACCAGGCTATACACACCCGACTCTGGGCGCATCCTCCTGGATGGTGTGGATTTGCAGGAGTGGAACATTGAGGTGCTACGCCGACGAATTGGCGTAATTTTCCAAAACTTCGTTCGCTACCAATTCACTGTAGGTGAGAACGTGGGTGTCGGGGACGTAGACTACATGGAAGATAAAGCACGCTGGGAAGTTGCCTCTGAGAAGGGAATGGCTCGACCTTTTATCGAGTCGATGCCAGAAAGCTTTGGCACACAGCTGGGTCGATGGTTCAAGGGTGGACAGGAACTCTCTGGCGGACAGTGGCAGAAAATTGCCCTCTCGCGAGCTTTTATGCGTACAGGTGCAGACATTCTGGTACTCGATGAACCAACAGCAGCAATGGATGCGGAGGCAGAGGTGCGAATCTTTGACCACTTTCGCACCATTACCCAGAATCAGATGGTCGTCTTAATTTCCCACCGCTTCTCTACGGTGCGGATGGCTGACAAAATTGTGGTCATGGCAGGAGGAGAACTCATGGAGCAGGGAACTCATGAGGAGTTGTTGAAGCTTGGAGGACGCTACGCTCGGCTTTTCTCAATTCAAGCGGCTGGATATCAGTAAGAACCAAGCTAAGAAGGTTGGCGAAGCGATCGCTAATATAGTTTAAACGCCTCCATCGAGTCATTAGTTCATCCCCAAACTATGCACACGACAGAAACACCGTTTACCCTTCGTCTTTGGACAGTTGAGGATTATCATCAGATGGCAGCAGCTGGGATTTTTCACCCAGAGGAACGCGTTGAATTAATCGCTGGACAGATTATCGGGATGAGTGCAAAAGGAACTGCCCATTCTGCTGCCGTTAGACGCACTGCCAAGATTCTGCGTAACCTTCTGGAAAATCAGGCAGATGTCTATACTCAAGACCCAATCCAGTTAGATGATTTTTCAGAGCCAGAACCAGATATCGCCGTAGTTAGAATTAACCCACTGGACTACGCTGACCACCATCCCACTCCCTCGGAAGTTTATCTGATTATTGAGGTAGCAGATAGTAGCTTCAAATACGATTGTGAAACGAAAGCCAAAGCCTACGCTCAGTCAGGAATTGCCGATTATTGGGTGCTAGATGTTAATAACCGAAAACTGCATAGATTTCGAGAACCTACTCAAGAGGGTTATCAAAGTGAAGTGATTATTTCACAAGAGGCTAGTCTTTCACTGTTACAATTTCCAACATTGGCGATCGCGCTTCAGGATATGTTGCCTCCAGTGATCGTCCAGTAGGTTAGACAGATATCTATAGGGGTTTTCAATTAAGTGCAATACCCTCGTTTGTAGGGGCACGATAATATCGTGCCCTAACCTGTGGTATGTGCAACTGAGAACCCCTATATTGCATCAATCACACCGCCAAATTTTGATAGTTTTGTCAATGCTGCCACTGACAAGAGTCTTCCCATCTGGACTGAAAGCGATACAAACCACCTTGTCTAAATGCCCAGTAAGGGTGCAGATTTCCCTCCGACTAGTGAAACTCCCAGCTTCCAGCTTGATAGTCTTGTCACTGGTACGGGCTAGAATCTGCCCATCCCGGCTGAAGGTGAGGGAATAATCAGGGAAATAATAACTGTCATAGGAGGTGCCGAGTTTCCGCCCCGTACTCACTTCCCACAGATTGATAGCGTTGGTGTCACGACTTCTTAGCGTTTGTTCATCCCTTTCAAAAGCAACGTGAAGAACATTTTCTAAATGCCCCTTGAGGGTGCGAAGCGATCGCCCGGTACTAATATCCCACAGCTTGATAGTATTGTCCTTACTACCACTGGCAAGGAGCTGTCCATCAGGGCTGATTGCAAGGCAAAGAACGGAGTTTGAATGCCCCGACGAAAACCAACCGCCACCAAGGGTGCGGAGTTCTCGCCCCGTACTCAGCTGCCATAGCTTGATAGTATGGTCAGCGCTGCCACTAGCTAGAGTCTGCCCATCAGGGCTGATAGTGATGGATAGAACAGCCCTAGTATGACCTGTGAGAGTGTGGACGCAGCGCCACGAGGTGTAGTATAGGCTTGTTACAGGTAGTGGACTCGATGCCGTTACAGGAATAGCGCAACTCAGCAACGGTACAGCTGTAGAATTTATCACCATTGCCGGGTTGAGTACTGCTAGCACTTCATCAGCTGATTGCCACCGTTCTTTCACATCAGTCTTCAGCATCTTGTCCAAAATCCCCTCTAGCTGGCTACTAACAGTTACTCCGCGTGATGCCAGTACATCTCGCCATAACCAGCGTTTTTCTTGGGGATTGTAAAGGAGACGGGGGAAAATGCCAGTCAGCAGATGAATGCAGGTAGCACCTAAGGCATAAAGGTCACTAGCCGGATAAGCTTCGCCATACAGCAGTTGTTCAGGTGGTGCATAACCCTGAGTTCCGCCAATCGTCCCCGGTGTCGTTATTGTGCCACTTAGCTGTTTCGATAGACCGAAATCTATCAGTACTAGACCCCCCCTAGCCCCCCCTTGGTAAGGGGGGGAACTACTTCCTATTGCTCCGCCTTCTCCCCCTTGATCAGAGGGGGTGCTGTAGGTGGAGGGTTGTGGGGTTGTGGGGGGGCATCGGCGCATGATATTTTCGGGCTTGATATCCCGGTGGATCACACCGCGATCGTGAATGAATTTCAGCACTGGCAGCAAATCAGTCAAGAGTTGGTAAATCTGGGATTCGCTATAAGTTCCTCTTTGTCCCAATTCCTTGAGTAAATTCTGACCATTGATGAATTCCTGTACAAAATACAGGCGCTGATCTTGCTCAATGTATGCCAGCAGTCGGGGGATTTGGGGAGACTCATCCCCTAGTTGGTCTAGTTGCGCCGCCTCTCGGTTAAATAGTTCTACCGCTTTCAGGAATTCCCTGGAATTGTTGAGAATTTGGGGTGCTGGGAACAATTGCTTAATCACGCACCGTTTTTTAGTGGGGGTGCGTTCGTCCACTGCCAAGAAATTTCTGCCCATACCGCCAGCGCCCAGGAAATCAATAGCACGATAGCGGTTATCGAGTAGCATCTGAGTACCGCAAGTGAGGCAAAATTTTGTCCCATCTGGGTTGCCGATGGGTTGCTGACAGCTGGGATTGAGGCAGTAGCTCATACTAGAGAGATGACAAGCTTTGTATTTATTTTGACCTCTAGGGCATGTTTTCAAACCCGGAGATCCCCCCCAGCCCCCCTT
>DATNPI010000500.1:0-1885 GCA_036703325.1 Coleofasciculaceae cyanobacterium | reverse complement strand
GCGGTTGGTCAAGAAATAAGTGACGGCTTACCTCGTTGGGTATGCGTGTTTGTTACTTGTTACTGCGCCTATCAATCCAACTTTTCGCACTGGAGTCAAAAAATTATGCCCACATTCCGCTCCACTAGCTGTAGAGTACCTTCACGCGATCGCTTAACATCACAGATTGAACCAGAGACTCTGCTACTTGGAGCGTAAACGTATTTCCAGACAGGATTAACGGTATAGAGGTTTCAGGAGTTAAGTCAGTGCCATTCAGGTTAGGACAGATTTAACGGCCCAAACGACCACATAGCAGTAAAAACCCTTCTGCCCGGTCACTGAGCGTGTCGAAGTGCTGCCCTGTGCCTTCTGCCTTTTGCTATACATTTTAGATTGGCCGGCGAGAGCTAGCATTCTTATGCGATCGCTCCATCGGAGAGAGGGCGCTACCGCCCTCTCTCATCGAAAAGGCGGTAGCGCTCAATACCGCTCTATCGACTTAAAGAGCTTTGCACTCTCAGCCCTTGCCGCTTCTCCACAAGTGCGAGGGGTGGGAAAAATCTTACCAGGATTAGCCAAACCTTTGGGATTAAATACATGGCGCACCCATTGCATTGTCTCTAAGTCCGTCTCGGTGAACATATCTGGCATGAAGCATTTCTTATCAGAACCAATACCATGTTCTCCGGAGATGCTACCACCCACTTTCACGCAGAGTTTAAGAATTTCTCCGCCCACTTCTTCCACCTTTTCTAGGGCACCGGGCACCGAATTATCGTAAAGGATGAGTGGGTGAAGGTTACCATCACCAGCGTGAAACACATTGGCAATTTGATATCCATATTTCTCGCTCAAGGCTTCAATTTCTTGGAGGACACCTACCAGTTGGGTGCGAGGGATGACGCCATCTTGGACGAAATAATCAGGACTCATATGACCCGCTGCCGCAAAGGCAGCTTTGCGACCTTTCCATAATTTCAGACGGGTTTCTAGGTCGCTAGCCGTCGTGATATTCCGTGCCCCATTCTTTTTGCAAATTTCGGCAACGCGCTGTTTATTGATTGCTACTTCTACCTCTAAGCCATCAATTTCCACCAGTAGGATAGAACCGGCATCTCTGGGATAACAACCAGTTGCCACGACATCTTCCACAGCGTTGATGCTGAGATTATCCATTATCTCCATACCAGCGGGGATAATCCCGGCACCGATAATGTCAGCAACCGAGGCTCCAGCTTGTTCAATACTGGTAAAGTCTGCTAAGAGAACGCAAATTGATTCAGGCGTCTTGAGGATTCTCAGCGTGATTTCGGTAGCAATGCCTAGAGTGCCTTCGGAACCGACGAATAAACCAGTGAGGTCGTAACCGGGCATTTCTGGCACAGAACCGCCGACATCAACTATAGAACCATCGGGAACAACAAGTTTTAATCCCATAACATGGTTGGTAGTAACGCCGTATTTGAGGCAATGAACGCCGCCAGAGTTTTCGGCAACGTTACCACCAATTGAGCAAACAATTTGGCTGGAGGGGTCAGGGGCGTAGTAGAAGCCAGCGCCGCTGACGGCTTGGGTAACCCAGTTGTTGATGACACCGGGTTGCACGACAATTCGCTGGTTCTCCAGGTCAACGTCGAGGATTCGCTTCATCAAGGCGGTGACAATCAAAACGCAATTTTCTACTGGCAGGGCACCACCTGATAAACCCGTCCCGGCACCGCGTGCAACCCAGGGGATAGAATTGCGATCGCATATCTTCACCGCCTCTGCCACTTGTTCTGTTGTTCGCGGCAGTACCACCAACGCAGGACGCTGACGGTAGCTAGCCAGACCATCACATTCGTAGGTCAGCAATTCTTCACGACGGCGGACAACACCATTTTTGCCAACGACTGCCTCAAAT
>DATNPI010000471.1:0-10258 GCA_036703325.1 Coleofasciculaceae cyanobacterium | reverse complement strand
CCACAGTCAATACAGGTCGCAAAGTCAATCCAGTACCAATCAGTACCTTTGACATTTTTACCGGGCCCTTCGTGGATACAAGCAACAGGGCAAGCATCAACGCAATCAGCGACGCCCTCACAGGTATTGGTAACAATCGTGTGTGGCACAATCTTCTCTCTTTTAAGGATGTAGCAATACTAGCTGAAGCAATCAGCTGTCTCTAGACTATCAAGATCAATAACTTCCTCTTCGAGTCCCTACCTCAGCGTCTCGATCGCTGGTGTCCCATCAGCTTGAATCCAAGCTATATAAGTGATACGGCGGCGACGGGCGTACTCCCGAATCTCTTCTGGTGAGCGTCCCCCCAAATCCATCTCTACCCGCACCAAATGCTCAGAATCTCTGAGTTTTTGGGCATAGGCAAAGGCGGCAACTTCAGCTTGAGGCGTTTGGGGAACGACTAACCAGTCACTTACTGGTGTCTGCCGGGGTAGCTGATTGCTTGAGAGCAAAATATAGTGTAGGTCTTCGATGTTCAGGGAAAAACCAATTCCTGGGTAAGTTTGTCCTTGAGGATGATACAGCCCAAGTAGTTGGTCATAACGACCACCCTGACCTAAAACTCGCTGACTGGCATCGGTATCACTTACAACTTCAAATACGATGCCGGTGTAATAGTCAAAAGTTTGAATTAAGCTGAGGTCGAGAGTGAGTGGAACGGGAGTGGGAGAGGTTTCGTTTAGTAATTCAATGAGGGACTTAAGGTTGTTAACAATTTGATGTTCTGATGAGTCTAAATCTAAACTGGCAACCTTTTGCAAAACATCGCTAGGGCGTCCCCGGAGGTCAAAGAGAAACAGCGCCCGCTCTCGTAATTCTGGGGAAAGGGGTAGAGTTTCCAACGTGATGCGGTCGAGATGAGCGATCGCTTTACGCACCTTGTCTTGCACTGATTGCGGGAAAGGAGACAGGAGCGATCGCGTTAATTGGGCTTCTCCTAGAATCAAGTTCCACTGCCGTAACCCTAAGTGGTTCAAGCAATCTACTAACAATAGAAGAATTTCTGCATCTGCCAACAGGCCGCCTGCACCCAGCAGTTCAACGCCCGACTGGTAAAACTCCAGCTGACGCCCATGATGACCGACTGTTGGTCGGCGGAACACATTGGCATTGTAATAGAGTCGTTGCGGCAAGGATAGCGTTGCTTCACCCGTACTTCCTGCAATCCGGGTCACCATCGCTCGTGCGATCGAAGCTGTTAATTCTGGGCGCAACCCCAGTGTCCCCTCCTCACCCTCCTGTAACTGGATAACAGTTGAACGCTGAATTGCTCCGCCGGCCATCAGAGTGTCCAACCACTCTAGAGTTGATGTGATAATGCGGTGATATCCCCAACGGTGAAATACCTGCTGCAAGTGGTCTGAGATCCAGCGTTTTTGGGTAACTTCGAGGGGCAGCAAATCCCTTGCACCCGCCGGTGGTTGATGAACCATTACTTTTTCTTACCACCAAACAAACCACCAAATAAGCCACCGCCACTGGGTTTATCAGGCTGTTTGCGTGGCTCTGGCTGAGGAGAAACCTTTGGTGGCTGCTTCCCACCTTGGTTTTTCTGAGCCAGCCCGTCGAGATGCTGTTTACCCTTCAAAGCTAATTCGTCCTTAGGATTCAATTGCAAGGCTTTATTAATGTGAACCTTAGCCATTGTCGCCTGATTTTGCTTCAAATAAGCAACTCCTAATAAGCTATGAGCACGACTCTGGTTTTGATCCAATTTAAGGGCTTCTCGCAACTCTAAAACAGCTCCAGCGAAATTGTTCTTTGCCATGTATCCTTCTGCACGGCGGATATACTCAGCGGCTCTTGATATTCCCGAATCAGGTAGCGGACTCGCAGAGCCTACTGGCGGTCCACCAGCAACAGTACTCCCTGGAGATTTTCTCTGGCCTGCAACATTAGTTCCAGGGGGTTTTGTCCCACTAGCAACACCACCCACAGGAGGTTTGGCTACGTTATCACCTTTGAGGCCGCCGTTAAGCATCAGGTAAACCATATTAAGTTCACTGATTTCGGCAATTTTATCTAAGACTTGGTCAAGAGCTTCGTATTGCTTCGCGGTCAGATGTTGCAATGCACTTTTATAAGCGTTGTCTAGATTCGGGCCTGACCGGGATAATTGTTTGGCAGCTTCGCTAGTTGGTGCAACTTTCCCTTTTTCCGCAGCCAGACGCCTACCCATATGCCCTAGACTGACAAGATAGTCACGATTGCTTTGAGACAGATGTTCGTAGGCTGGATTAACGAGCTTCGATAGCAGCTGATTTGCTAGTTTTTTTTCGGCTTCACTTTCGGATTTGCGGCTGTCGGGATGCAAGCTCCGAGCAATCTTGAGATACCGTTTGCGGACTTCCTTAACATCCGCATTGACAGGAATCCCTAAAACTGCATGGTGATCGGTGAAATCAAATTTAAATAGTCCGCGTTCGATTTGAAAAGACATAGGGCGCTGTCCCATCTCCGTGCCGAAAGAATTGTCTCTAGTATGTCTTAGATTTTGGTATGATCGGTGGCCCCTTTACCTAAGCTTGATTTATCAAGAGACTGCTAGAAGCTTTTATTCTATTAGAGAACAGTTTACCTACCGTCGGAAAAAGTTTTTCTCTACTGGTAGTTTATGGAAAGTTCATGACCAACTCTTAGGCTTATTCCCAACTAGACATGGGCGGAACTTGTAAAAGTTCGGTACTCAGGCTGTCGTGAAGCTGACCGTTGGTTGCTAAAATCCGACCCGAACCAATAACTAAGGGGCTACCGTCGTAAGCCGTTACTTTGCCACCAGCCTCTTCTACTAGCACTATCCCAGCCGCTATATCCCAAGGAGAAAGACCCCGCTCCCAGTAACCATCTAGTCGTCCACAGGCAACATCAGACAAGTCAAGCGATGCAGAACCGCTACGGCGGACGCCCTGAGTTAGATGAGTGAGGTGACAGAACTCAGCATAGTTGTTGTCAGAGGTTTCGCGTCGATCATAGGCAAAGCCGGAGACAAGGAGGCTTTTGCTGAGTTCAGAAGTTTGGGAAACCTGGATAGGGCGGCGATTGCGCGTCGCTCCCAAGCCCCTAGCCGCACGAAACAGTTCATCACGAAACGGATTATAAATGACTCCGACCTGCGGAGTTCCGGAAATCAGTAGTCCCACGGAGACAGCGGCAATGGGGTACTGATGAGCATAATTGGTGGTGCCATCTAGGGGATCGATCGCCCAAAGGTATTCACTTTTGTTGTCTCCTAGCTGACCGGATTCTTCTGCCAGGATGGAATGTTCAGGTACATGACGCCGCAGTACCTTGAGAATTGCAGCTTCGGCCTCTTTATCGGCGATGGTGACTAAGTCTCCGGGACGCCCTTTCTCTTCAACGGCTTCCAACTTACCCCAGTAAGCTTGCAAGATAGCACCTGCAGCCATTGCGGATTCTGTAGCAATGTCGAGGAAGATTTGTAGCTGTTCGGCGGTATGTTGACTCATAAGAAAAGGCGTGGCGATTAAGAAGACGCACTATAAGGGAAAACAAAGGCTTGCGAGAGAGGATTGTTGGCATGAGCCAAAAATCCGAGATTTTCTGTTTATTAGCAGCCTACCAGTCGCTCACCCTAAAAGCTAAGGATTTTGCCGACGAAATTCTGCGGGTGTCAAGCGCATTGGTTTCTTTGGGTTCCAAATGCCATATCCCATGATTCTGGCGTATTCCTGGGCACGGGCAAGACGAGAATCATATTTGTTATTTGGTGCTCGCGGCGCAGCTAGCACATACCCATTTTTAACGAGTTGCTCATTAAGTAACACGCCATCATACCAAACGTAAGCGAGCCAGCGACCAGAGCTGTCTTTCTCCTGTACGTCCGGCTCCAGGAAAACGGATTGTAGGACAAGTTGCTGATCAATGGTTTTACTGAGCATTTGCTCGAAGCTGTTTTTTGCCGTCGCTCCCCAAGGCTGTTGCTTGAGGTCTGGAGCCTCAATGCCAATCAAACGTACCCGCTCAAGCAATGCGGGTTGCTGCATTGGGTTCAACACATCCAGAGTTTGTCCGCTGACCACCCGTTGTACCTGAACGGTTAATCCTTCGGAGGCAGGACGGGACTGGCAACCCACCAACAATAATAGGCAGCAGCAGAAAATGCAGCATCGCCAAAAAGGAGTCAAGTTAAGCGATCGCCATCTTGCTGTCGCTAGCTTCTCTGGAGCCGCAACGCTCTGGCGATCGCGGTTTTCATGGTCGTTAGCCTTTGCACTATCGTTCGCGTTTGCGAAGTATGGTGCGTTACTAACCAAGCGTTCTCCGAAGGTCGTCCGCGTCAGCGGAGCGACTTTGAAAAAGCAAGTGACCCTCGCGCACAAGCGGCGAGCTAGGAGCCAGGAGTAGGAGTAGCGGGACGTAGTCAAGTTGGTGTGGAGCGCGTAGCAGGGTGTAAACCAGAGGTGTATGCGATCGCTGACTAGTGGGCGATTCGGAGATGAGGTATGAGTTCCAGGAGACGCAATCCGGAAGTAATTAGATTGTCGCTTTGTCCAGAATCGAGAAGAACTGTCTTCCCCTCGCCCTTTCTCCTTCTCTCGCACATGCTAATCCTCATCTAGTGGCAGTCCAAACCGAACCTTTCCTTTACCGAAATAGCGACCGAACTGAAGTTCGTAGACTTCATCTTCGTCCTGCGTCTCGACCTCTAAGTCTGAGCGGGGATAACTGACACATAACAGGGCATAGCCCTGGTCGCGCAACTTTGGCGAAAGTCCCATGGCTTCTGGCTGGTAGACTTCACCGCTAAGAACACGCACCGCGCAGGTAGTACAAGCCCCATTCCGGCAGGAAAAAGGCAGTTCCGTTCCCTGGCTTTCCACAGCTTGCAGAATGTATCGGTCGTCTGGCACTTTAATTGTGTGCTGAGTACCGGTTTGGCGATTGTGAATCCGAATGGAATAGTATTTTGTCATTATTTCAGTGTATAATTCTAGATTGTGTGCCGAAGTTTGCTTAATGTAAAACTTACGTATGCATAAATACCCTGGAGAGGTGGCCGAGTGGTTGAAGGCGCAGCACTGGAAATGCTGTTTAGGGGTAACTTTAACGAGGGTTCGAATCCCTCCCTCTCCGTTCCAGTGAATTATATTAAAGGGAAAAAGGATAGTAGTTTGTCTCTACTATCCTTTTCAGCCCTGAATCTAGACTCTAACTAGCTAGGCACCTAGCCGTTAACGACTGGAGGATGTCGCTTTTCTGGCAGGCTGTTGAACCGCTTTACTCTGACTACGCAGCCGCTCGAAACTTAGTGCGGCAACCCCTAGGGTAACTAGCACCATTCCAAAGATTTGCTGTACCCCCAAAGCTTTTTGAATAATCAATAATGCCAGGATTGCTGTTAATGCTGGGCCTGTTGCCCCAAGTATGGACGCTCTAGCGGCACCAATCATACTGATGCCAATGTTGTTAAATAGATAGCCCAGAAGGGTAGTGCCTCCCAAGATCAGGCAGCTGATAATCAGATTCGACCACATACTGGGTCTAACATTGATAGGAAAGAATTCTGGTAATACACACAAGCTGATGCTGGAAAAAGCAAGGATAATTACAAAGTTAACCCAGCTGTAAGGGATGGGATGTAGCTTTTTCGCAGAAACTTGTGTCAGGATGACGTAAAAAGCGAAAGTGATTCCAGAGCCAGCAGCAGCGGCAACGCCTACCGCATCAAGCTTACCAGCTCCACTACTCGGAAGGGCGATTAGGACAACCCCTAGCAAAACACTGACGATAATGACGCTACGGAAGAAGCTGGGGCGATCGCCAAATAGCAACCAAGCCAACAGCACAGTAAAAATTGGATAGACAAAGAAAATTGTAATTGCAACCCCTGGTGAAATCGGTCCCAAAGCTAGATAGATGAGTACTTGGGACAAAAACAAAAAGAAGCCACTGCCTATAACTTGGATAAATAAAGGCCAATCTTTCGATTGAACAAACTGCCTGATATCTCGCCACACGTTTGGGTAGAGGACATTTGCTAACATCGCCATCAACGGCACTACAACCAGCATTCGTACCCACAGAATCAGCAGCGAATTGCCTACGCTAGGAGTAATAAATCCTCCCAGTTTAAATAGTCCAAAGATCGAGGACTTGTTGAGAATTACGGTGATGACTACGTTCTGGAACGACAGCACCAGCGAGTAGAGCAGAACCAGCAAAAAGCCTATCTGGAGCTTTGAGAGGCCTTTAGGCTTAGGTAGCGGTTGGGGGGGGATAACAGGAGGTGGCTCTGGCTGGGGTCGGAGCGGTACTGCTCCTACTGATGGCTCAGAAGAGGCAGAGACAGTAGAGGAATTGTGATGGTCTTGGGTATGCCCATTCCCGTTGCGACGTGGTCGAGGGGGAGGAGTTGGTACCGGGGGTGGAGCAACTGGGGCATTCTGAAGCGCCGATGACTCGGATTGAATTTCTTTTCTGAGTCGGCCGACAAGCGTTTCTAAAATCGCCTCCCCTTGCTGCTCCAGGCTGTACATCTGACCCAACTGCTGGGAGAGGGAACTTTGATAACTACTAAGGTCTTGTTGCAGTGTTTTAAAGGTCGTTCTCAGGGTGGTATCTAATGAGGCGATTAATCGATAAGCATTCTCGTTGTAATCACTTGCCGATGAGGTTGGTGATAACCCAGAATCGGCGGCACTGCTAATAGATGGCTTGGGGTTCTGCCCTTGACCGGAGTATGCATTTTTGTCGGGTACTCCTGAGGATTCTCCTAGTTGATTGAGTTGCTGGCTTATTAGCTCTTGTAACTGATTCGCCAAAGCTGGGGCGATTTGCTTGACCAACTGTTGCTGTTGGACAAGTTGCTGCTGACGCTGGGCTTGCAGCTTTTCGATGTCTTCAATCAACAGGGATTTCTCCCTCTGGAGCCGCTCAACATCTTGAGATAACTGGACGACGAGATTTTGCCGCAGGTTCTCAATATCCTGAGTCATCGATCTCAAGAGATCTTCTGTTACTTGTGGATCACTGGCTCCAATATTTTCCGGTTGCTTGTCCAGTTGTCCCATCTGTGTTTTACCTCTATTGGCAGAAAACCACCTGTTTGGGAAATTAATTGACTATTTTGTCTATCCAGGTTTTTTATAACCTGTATTTGCATTGAAATCAGATTCCTCATCAAGAAATCTGCTGTTTCTTGTTTGAGAAATTTTCCGGTTCGGTAGTTATTGCCGCCATTGTATTCGAGGAGGAAAGTAATCGCTAGCGACTTCAGTCTCCAGTCAGCACCCTGCGAAATGTGAAACTTAACTAGTAAGCATGGCAACAAGCACCAAAGTGATTGCGCTTCATTAAGCAATCCCACTCTATACTCCGTTCCCAGAGGAGGCAGAGTTGTTGACTGCCAACTCATTGCTGGTTGTGTCTGAGCCGATGCGGGCTAGACGTTCAAGAGCAACAAGCTACGGGGATCGGCACACCCGTCAAACTGAAGGCACGCACCTCTGTAATTTGGACTTGCATTAGTTTACCTTTCAATTGTTTAATATTGCCGGAGAAAAATGTAAGGCGATTGCCGCGTGTACGACCCATGACTTGAGTTGGGTCTTTGTGATTTTGGTCTTCGACTAGCACTTCTTCGACGCGTCCAAAGTAACGTTGCGATGCTTGAGCGGCCTTGGTCGCCACTAAATGATTAAGTCGCTGAAGGCGATCGCTTTTTACCTCCTCACTCACTTGATTCTCCCAAATTGCCGCTGGTGTGCCAGGACGGGGAGAATAAGCCGCTGTATTCAGCAGGTCAAAACCAATATCTTCTACCAGCTTCAGCGTGTTCTCAAACTGTTCCTCCGTTTCGCCAGGGAAGCCAACAATCGCATCAGCACTAATCGATGCGTCAGGCATATACTGGCGAATCTTGTCGATAATGCGGCGATACTTCTCGTGGGTGTAGCCTCGTGACATTGCCTTGAGGATGTCGTTATCCCCGGATTGGAAGGGAATGTGGAAATGTTCGCATACTTTGGGTAACTCGGCGCAGGCGCGAATCAACCGTTCGGTGAAATAGCGCGGATGACTAGTGGCAAAACGGATGCGCTCAATTCCAGGCACATCGTGTACATAATAAAGCAAATCTGTCAAGGTGTTCTGGTGACGCCCAGACTCGGTTACGCCTGGGAGATCTCGTCCGTAGGCGTCGATATTTTGACCGAGTAGAGTGACTTCTTTATAACCTTGTTGACCCAACTGTTCCATCTCGGCACGAATCGCTTCTGGTGTTCGAGATTGCTCAATTCCTCGGACGTTGGGAACGACGCAGTAAGTGCAGCGCTCATTGCAGCCGTATATTACATTGATCCACGCCGTAACCGTACTGTCACGGCGGGGTTTTGTGATGTCTTCAACAATATCAACGGATTCTGTGGCAACTAACTGCCTACCATCAAACACCTGTTCGAGCAAATCCTTCAGACGATTGGCGTGTTGTGGTCCCATGACTAAATCTAGTTCTGGCACCCGGCGCAGCAGTACCTCTCCCTCCTGCTGGGCAACACATCCAGCTACTACCAAGGTAAGGTCTGGTTGTTCGTGCTTGCGCTTTGCCTGTCTACCTAGGTAGGAATAAACCTTTTGCTCGGCATTATCCCGAATGGTGCAGGTGTTGTAGAGAACTAAGTTGGCGTCGTTGGGGTCTTCTGACCACTCGAAGCCCATATCTTCCAGGATGCCAGCCATGCGTTCGGAGTCGGCTTTATTCATCTGGCAGCCGAAGGTGGTGATGTGATAGCGACGGGTAGAGGTGGTCATGGACGGCTACAACAATTTAGTCGAAATTATAGGGACTTTATCTATAGTACCTATCTAGAGATTTCGCAAGGGTGGTGCAGCCTGCCAATCTTCAAGACACAGAGGCAGCTGAAAGTCGCTTCGTTTGGCTGAAAACCGTAAATCTGTATTACAAGTATAACATTTTTTTGATTTCGTCCTGATGTCGTATTACAGGACTGAATAAAGCTGTAGAAACTCTGACATGGAGAGCTACTATGTGCAACTACATAACCGCATTTTCGCTGAATTTCTGTTCAGGGAATTGGAGTGAAAGCTTTGCCTTTTTATCCAGTTGCTTAATCAGCAGTCTTGCTGTTAGGTTCCCTGTCAAGGGTGAAGATGATAATCGCGGTAGTGGACGTTAGATGAAGGAACCACTAAAAGCGGTTGAAAGCCGCTTGTTTGTGAGCAGATGAAGAAGTTTGGTTTGGAAATTGATAGATAACCCAGCTCGAAAAGCTGGGTTTTCGCTTATACAGTGGCTTTCCTGCCATTTCACTCTATCGTCTTCTGTCTTAAGGCACAGTCAGGATCTATGCCTTATGAGTAATTCTGAGTAGTAGTAGATGGAACTCGCGATCGCGCATGAACAACGCGATCGCTTTTCTGTGGATGTGTACAGGTTAGGAAGAGGATGAGTTGCAAGCATTATGCGATCGCTGTTCCTGAAATCCTGTAGATCTAGGTTGCAGAGGCGAGTCTAACAGATCGTAGGTCTTATACACTTGCCCCCCAGACCCCTCATCTCCAGATGGAGCTTTACAGTCTCGCCAACAGTGGGGAAGTTAGATACTTGTTCTCCCCTGAGTACAACAATTTGTAAAAAATCGCCGTTCCAAAATTGGCTCCTACAAAACTATGGGTAATGGCATCTTTTCACTGGCAGCGCTCCAGATAGTGCTCCAGAGCTACAATTGCTGCTTCAAGCTTTTGTTGGGCGTCATGTAGAAGTAGTAAATCCTCCTGCATATCCTTGTTTGTGTGACCTAATTCACCTGCAAGGGCATCCTTGAGCATGGTTTCAAGAGGACTGCCAGTTTTGGGTTTGAGTGCCTTATTGATTTGTTGGAGCGAGTGGATATGGCGTCGGGTATGCCAACTGGTTGGAATCATTTTGGGTGAATTATACTCGTCAGTCGTTGACGCAAATGCACCTCTTGTAAGGCAGGCGTCGCCTATCGTGCCGCTGTGCTAATGCCTGCTATAGAGATAGGGGCGGATAAGATGCCCACTTCAGTCTAATCGCCCGGAAGCAGCAACGGGTGCATCCCGATGCAAGTAAATCTATTCCCGAAGCGATGGTGGAATCAAGATTACAGGCTTGCTTAAACCGTGTTTTTGCAAAGAAAGGGATGCACCCAGCAGTAACATTCGCTCTCCTTTCAAGAAACACGAGGGGGAGAGGGGGGAAGGGGGAGAAGCCCTA
>DATNPI010000464.1:0-5800 GCA_036703325.1 Coleofasciculaceae cyanobacterium | reverse complement strand
ATGGATTTTGTTGATTGTCGGTGTTGTCCTAGTTTTCTTGAGTGGCGGTGTCGTATTAAAACCAACCAGCTTGTGGAACTTTTTCGTTGCCTTTGTTGCCTTAGCAGGTGGTTTTCAGTTAATAACACAGGGCAGAATTAGGTTTTAGATGAGCAAACTCAGAATTACCCTTACCGCTAGTTTTTTGCTCGTACTCATGGGTTGTAATGAGGCAAAGATTCCTGCAACCCAAGAGCCATCATCTCCACCTACTAGCACTAATACACCCCAAGCAGCGAATTCATCGCCCAGTCAGAGTCCAATTGCAACTCCCACCCCAACCGCCTCCAGTCCAGTGGCTTCCAATCCAGCTGAGGTATCTCCAACTTCAAGTCCAATAGCCTCAAAGCAACTTTCTCCCCCAACCTCGGCAGCTTTGACAATTTCCCCTAATGGCATTGGGTCTGCAAGGGTGGGAATGAAGTTGGGGCAATTAAAACAGTCGCTGGGAGGGCAGGCTGAATTTCAGGTGAGGTCGCCTTTTATTGTTGATTTTGATGCGATCGCAGTTCGCCAATCTGGCAAAGACCAATATTACATTCTCTACCCAGCAGGCGTACCCTTAGGTGATTCCGATCTGATCGAAGCCTTAGTTACTGACAATCCTAATTATCGAACGGCTGAGGGAGTTGGCCCTGGAACACCGCTTCAACAAGCAGAGACAGTCTACGGAGATGCCACCCTGTCTTACAACACCGTCAACGAGTCGAGAGAGTACGTCAAATTTGCCAACCAATCCTCAAAAGCGATCGCCTTCCGCGCTAAGGCACCTCAAAGTCAGCAATTTGCCGGACTTTATCCCTCGTCCAAAATGGAATTAAAAGAAACAAAGGAATTTCAGAAAACGGCTGTGATTGGCTTTGTTGAAGTTTATTGCGGCAATAACTGTCCGCTGCCATCGCCCTAGACGTTCATCTCATTTCACTTTGGAACGTCTTCCCCTTTCGTTGCCCTGATTAAGAATCTTGGAACACCTCACTAGAAAACATCTCAGTCAAGGTGCGTAGATAAGGTAGAAAGGTTGCCATATCTTCAGGAGCTAGGCGATCGTGCATATCCCATCCCAAAGCTTTTAGCATATCTTGCACCAGTCTCCAGCTTACTCTTAGGCGGGGATACAACATTACACAAAGAGGAAAGAGCTCTCGCTGCACCGAACGGATGTCGTTTTCCAAAACGCACAGACACAGATAAACCTGAAACATCTCAACATCACGGATGCTAGCGGTTATAACCTTGCTGTCACCGAGTGGGCCGCTGTAGCTTGCATAATTGGGGTGAATTCGGCAGATCTGTTTACAAACGGAGACGGCAATTTTTGTGCTGGCAGGTAGAAGATGTTGAACGGCAGATAGAGCTGGAGAATCAAAGGGATGGTTGGCTGCGGCTTCATAGGCCGCCTGTAGGGGCATGTACATGTGGTCATCCATCACTTTTAAGTAGGGCGTCCACAGCACTTGCTCAGGGAGGGATAGCCACTCCAGTAACTTTTGACCCGTATAGTGAAACTGCATACTGACGAAGCCAATGGCGCGGCGATCGACGCTGGTGTACTTCTGCCGTACCTGACCGAAGTCTTTACCGACAATCACTGACAAGCGTCGTGGCGTTGAGCGTTCTGCATAGGCAGTCAGCACTTTTTGAAATAGACGCCGAGTATCTGCCGCAATCTCCAAGGGATTGATCAGATCTGGGTTAATGCCATGCCGTCGAATCTCCTCTGATAGCAAGGTTTCCGTCAGAGACCAAGCTTGAGCACTGGCTAAGGTCAGGTTTTGCATCAGCGTCTCGGTAGTACGCTCTCGACCTTGTTTAGAGGTAATTTCCTTGAGGTTTTCAGCCTTGTTGAGTAGCGATTCCTCATTGGTAGCCGTAACGGAAACAAAGTATTTCCGCGCCCACAGAGCGGCAAGAGAATGAACTTTTGCCGTTGACGCACCTTCTGGCGCGATCGGTTTTGATGAGTTAGAGGGAGATGGTACGGGAGACCGGTCACGAAGGTGAGATTTTGGGGCTGAAACCTCAGGAAATGGAGTTTCAGCCCCTGCCGATGCCAATGGACGAACCATGTGCTATTAGGACTCTGTATGGAAAGGAACTCTACCGTATTTTTACCTATATTTATAGCTAAGGTAGTTTATCCATGATAATTTTTACGTTTGTTAAAGTAAATAAAGATTTCTCATAATTTTCCGGAATCAGCAAGACTGACCAGCTGCACTAGCTAACGCGCCCATTGCTGCAAGATGTAAGCATAGTATTGTTCATGGTCTACCTTGTTCATGGCTCGAATCTTACTGCCGCCAGTCTCTACCTTAGTTCGTCCCTGACTTTTGCCTGTAGTCACAATTACTGTTTCCCATTCGCGCAGTTCATAAAACTCTGGATGGGCAAGATAGGCGGTGGCGAGAACGTCCCAGAAATAATAATCTTGTGGGATGACCAGGGCGTAACATTGTCCGGCAAAATCCGAGAGAGGGTACTGGCGTTGTTTCCCTAACTTATAGACAAACTCTGAGGTCACGGGCACAGTGTTAGTGATATCCAACGAACACAGCACAATCGGAATCGAGGTTTGCCATACTCGATTAGCTCCGATTGGGTCCCAGTAAGCATTCCATTCTGCTGAACCGTCTTGTCCCGCCTCCAGGCTTTTTTCTACGTTGCCAGGGACATTGAGTGCTCCTCCCATCCAGACAATTTGCTGAATTTTACGCTCGATTTCCGGTGCTATGTCGAGGGCGGCGGCGACTGTGGTCAATGGGCCAGTTACCATCAGTGTGACCGGTTGATCGGCGGCTAAGAGCGATCGCACCATAAATTCTTGCCCCGTTTCTTCCAATAGAGGCGTCTGAATCATCTCTCGCTCGTTGAGAATCGGAAGATGATCAACAATAAATGAATCCCGGCGGTACATAGGCGGGAACGGATTGATTCCCCGTACCGTACTCTCTGCAACTGGGATGTCTGAACGCCCTATCAAATCAAGTATTTTGCGTGTGGCACTGACAGCTGGCTGGATATAGCAGTCAGCTGGGGTAACAATGATGCCGAGAGGCTGGATATGATCCATCGTCATCAGTAGTAGGGTGGCGAGGTAGTCATCGACGCCGCCATCATGATCCATTAGTACCAGCTGTTTAGACATAGATGTCTGCCTGAACTCAAGTCATCAATCAAATATCAGATTCTATATTTTGATGTCTCAACCTAGATTTTTTATATCTTTTTAGTTTTTGTTGACGATGTTTATCAGAAAATAACTTCATGTACTATATTATACCCTTTTTCATGTTATATTCAACCTAAGCAAATTACCTAATTCGCTTCCTCAAGTGTGATTCAAACCCGTCGCTAATCGGGACAGGCGATCGCATTTACATTGAAGAGTCCAGTTTAGCTACTGACGATACAGATCTTGCGATTGGGGATTAGGGATAGGGGATAGAGAATTGGAAAGGTTTTTAGATGTGGGGGCTTCCATCCTCAATCCCTAAAAATACGCTTATGTTATTAACAAAAGTAATATGCACCCTTTCCAGGTTTTGCCGATACAAGGATTAGGGGTACATCTCCGCTAAAGCCAATATACCTGCTGAAATAATCCGGATAAATACGATTTTCTTTGGTAAGTAATAGTGTATCGGTGCAAAAGTATGATACATCCAGTATTACTAGCCTTCCTCTAGAGTTGAGAGAGATTGCTAGGAGTTCTTTGTTTTAACAAAACTGCCTAGGCTAATGCCTAAGTAATTTGCTCTTCTTTAGAAAATCATAATTTTTTGTATCATGAATGGCTTTATTACTGGTTTGGTGTTTGGCTTTACTCTCGGTTTTTTGGTAACTACAATTATCGCTATCATTCTGGGTGGGTTGGCTATTTTGTCACTAACGATGGATGCGTCTGATTTGCCAAGGCGCGGTTCTAAAAAGCTATCCGTCTAGGGTAATGTGTGAGCTGACATTCAATAATTGAGATATTGTAAGCTTCGCGCTCAGCCGCCAGGGATTAATTCCCTGGCTAATATATCAAGTTCTCTTCAGAGGGCTGAATCCTAGCTATACATAGATTACAGTCTATTTTAAGACACTTTCACTATAAGAAAATAAACTTGAGTTCTTCACGGGTGAGTGGACAGGTGCAAGATACGATTAATGGATAAAGTTCATTTTAATAGACTTGTATATTGCTCAGGGTAAGAGCATCTCAATCAGGCTTGACACAAGGAATCAGAAGAATATAATGTAGGCTCAAGAAAACAAGAATTGAGAACTTGAATCATATAATCATTATCCATAGCGGCTCATTTACTTTAGACTTCTTGCAGAAGTCGGGAACTCAAGAGCAGGGAACTCTTAACAATCCCAAGTCTTTCCTGTTGCCTGTTCCCTACCTCTTGCAAAAGCACCTTTTGCAAGAGGTCTATTGAACTTTCAGATGGGATAAAAACCTCTCACGAAGACTTCGCTCGTCAATATCCTGTTTTTGCGACACAACCGAATTTGGTACTATCCGTATCGAAGTCTGCTTTTCACTATCAAAGCGTTCCTGAGACTAATTCATTCCCTGAGGGTTGGAAATGAATGGCTGGTTCTAGCTCACTGAACTTGATGTCGCTGAGTTGGATCGACACAATAAGGGGTTCCTTAAGCGGTGACAAGTCAGGCTGCCGGATGTAAACCAGGCGCTTGGTGGGCACGATAATCCCCGATACCTCTGTATGATCGGAAAGATAATGCACAGCAGGTGTACCCCCGCTGATTTCCACATCGTAATCGTGGCGTCGGATTAACCCATCTTTGTCGATGTAAAAGGTCTGCACTTTACTGTGCGTGGCGATGTAGGGCCCAAAGGTAACTTGCAGTCTTCGCCAAGTCTCGCCGTTCTCCTGCCAGGGTTCCATTTCTTCTACTTCATAACCCGGCAAGGTGAAGGTGAACGGACTGGTTAAATAAGTCCACATCGCATAGCCAGCAAAATAGGCTAACTGAAGGTTTGTCCACGGGGTTTCCTGGGTGTGATCCTTAAAGGACGCTCGCGGATGCAGTAGTTCTTCAATCACTGTGCCATCCGTGGCTTCAATTGCCACCCGTTCTGCTTCCAGTGAAGTATGTTGATTGGGAGCGCCGAAGGGGGCATGGGATGCCCATTGGCGGTGCAGGGCAACGGTTACATGGATATCATCCAACATTCCGGCTTTACCTTTGATGTTCCACAGTACCCCGCCAGTCACCAAATGTGCAGAAACCGCTTTAAACTGCTTCCACCGCTCCATGCCGCCGTGCGCGTTGATGGTTAATGCTAGTAAGTCATTCATGTTCGTTTTTTAAATACAGGACAAAAGCTTGCAAAGTGCTGTAGCCATGACGGTATAGTGACTTTTAGTTCATAGCGGCCAGCCCCAAAATTTTTGGGCGTTGATGGGTTTGATGTTCAGATTGGTTACTTTTCATTCTTCTGCGATCGCTTAATTCAGACCACTCAAGTTAGTTGAGTTAAAACGCGATTTAATCGCTCTGCACCGCAGGGCAAGCAGCAGGAAGTGAGCCGGGAGCAGTTAAACCTGATATTCTTCAGGAAAGATGGAATCATTTGCCAATTGGGCGGCGCTAGTGAAACTCTCCGTTAAGCTTTGACTGAAGAAATGCTCGGTATTTTGAGGAAAGACTTACTCTGTCATTTACCCATTGGTTGAGCTATGGATTCCAACCCATCAAAATCTGGACGGGGTCGATCTGCTTCTAGGCGAGTTCGAGGAGT
>DATNPI010000445.1:0-11716 GCA_036703325.1 Coleofasciculaceae cyanobacterium | reverse complement strand
GCACATAAAGCATCGAGAGAGCGTTGGGATCACGCTGATACTCTGGCTTCAATTCTAAGATGACGTAGAACTGATCGTTCGGCGTGTAGATGGTTGAAATCTGTCCAGAACCATAGGCATCACTCAAAGTTCTCTCAACCTGCGCGGCTGTGATGCCAAGGGTTGCGGCTTTACCGTGGTCAATTTTGACTTGCACTTGGGGAGTGCTGAGTTGCAAATCACTATCAACGCCTCGTAATCCTGGTATGGTTTTGACTTTTTCTAATAGTTTCGGAACGTATTCGCGCAAATCTGGCAGGTTTAAACTCTGTAAGGTGAATTGATATTGCGAATTGGTTTGTTGACCGCCAATTGGAATTGCAGACGGCGATCGCAAAAACACCTGAATTCCTGGTGTGCGTCGTAATTTGGGAGTGAGTTCTTGAATGATTTCGTCGGAGGCGAGGCGACGTTGGGAACGGGGCTTGAGTCGGATTGTAATCCGTCCGTTATTCGCTGATGCGTTCGGTCCACTCGCCCCCACGGTTGAGTTTACCGCTTCGATATTGGGGTCTTTGCGAATAATATCTACAATCTGTTGTTGGTGACGCAGCATATCATCAAACGAGATGTCTTGCGCTGCCTTCGTGTTTGCCATCAGTTGTCCGGTGTCTTCCGTGGGAATAAATCCTTTGGGAACGAGGACGAACAAATAGACTGTGAGAATCAGCAGAATTCCGGAAGCGATCAGCGTCATCAGACGATATTGCAAAACGGGTTTGAGCGTCCACTCGTAACCTTGCAACAGGAAATCAAATGCCCGTTCTGATATACGATAAAAGCGACTTTGCTGTTGCTGATGCGAGGAACCGAGAAATCGGCTACACAACATCGGGGTGAGACTGAGGGAAACAAAACCGGAAACCAAAATTGCCACAGAAATAGTGACAGCAAATTCATGAAATAACCGACCAATTAACCCACCCATAAACATGATCGGGATGAACACTGCCACCAACGAAAGCGTCATCGATAAAATTGTAAAACTGATTTCTCGTGACCCCTTCAATGCGGCATCTAAAGTCGATTCCCCCAGTTCCCGGTGACGGACAATGTTTTCTAGCACGACGATCGCATCATCCACCACAAAGCCAACAGAAAGCGTCAACGCCATCAAAGAAAGGTTATCCAGCGAGTAGCCCAAGAGATACATCGCGGCAAACGTACCAATGATCGCAACGGGGAGCGCTAAACTGGGAATTATCGTGGCAGCCAAATTCCGCAAGAACAGGAAGATTACCAGAACCACCAGACAAATCGAGAGAACCAGGGTGAATTTCACATCATCAACAGATGCTCGAATCGACTCGGAGCGATCGTACATAATCCCCACCTCGATTGATTTGGGAACTTGCTCACGCAGCGTCGGTAAAAGTTCCTTGATGGCATCCACAATCGCCACAGTATTCGCATCTGGTTGAGGCTGCACAGCAAGTACAATCGCTGGACGATTCGAGACTTTTTTATCGCTATAGCGGTTCGAGACTTTGTTGTTTTGGACATCGTCGATCACTTGTCCCAAGTCTTGAAGCCGTACCGCTGCGCCATTTTTGTAAGAAACAATCAGCGATCGATAACCAGCAGCATCGGTCAGTTGACCATTTGCCTGAATCATGTAACTTTTGTCTTTACCAGAAAGACTCCCCGTTGGCAACTCCACATTTGCCTGCTGAATTGCAGTCTTCACCTGATCCAGCCCAATTCCCCGCGTCGCTAACTCGCGCGGATCAAGCTGGACACGCACCGCATATTGCTTTTGACCATAAACTTGCACTTGCGCCACGCCGTTAATCATGGAAATCGGCTGCCCAATTGTGATCTCTGCGTATTCGTCTACGGTTGAAATGGGGAGCGTTTCGGAATAGAGGTAGAGGTAGAGAACCGGAGCAACAGACGGATTAACCTTGCGATAGGTTGGTGGTTTTGGCATTCCAGAGGGCAATTGTCCTGCTGCGGCTGAAATTGCTGCTTGTACGTCCTTGGCAGCGTCATCTGCCTTACGGCTGAAATCAAATTGCAAAGAAATGTTAGTGCTGCCTGTTGAACTGGTGGAGTTAAATGAATTGAGTCCAGCGATTTCCGTGAACTGTCTTTCTAGAGGTGCAGCAACCGAGGATGCCATCGTTTCCGGCGTCGCACCGGGGAGACTCGCAGAGACACTAATAAAGGGATATTCGACGTTGGGTAAAGCACTGATCGGCAACAGTGCATAACTCATGAGACCGAAGATGATGATACCCATGATCACCAAAGTTGTCATGACCGGACGACGAATAAAAAGTTCTGAAAGGTTCATAAATTTAGTTCTCCCAGAAATGTGGCGTTGATCGTGTCGCTCAAATCGTTAGCCGCGATCATATTTTTTAATGGAATTAAATATAAAATTTGGCAAGTTACTAACACAGAAAATTTATAACAACCTATTTTCGTTGATTAGATTTCTTGCAAAAGTCATGATTAATGGATATTTATAACCACTCATGGAACACAGATGCACAGCGAGAAATTATCTGTGTTCCATGAGTGCCCATCTGTGGTTTCATTTTCATAAATTTGATTTTTGCAAGAGGTCTATTGTCGCCTTGTAATAGCAGTCACTCGGTTGCAGAGCTAAAGGTAAATATCACGTTCTAGCAAATAATCTAAAACAATATTGGTATCAATCAGAACTCTCACTAAAGATACTTCTCCACTCGACGTTCTTCCGGCATTGCCTTAACTTGGTCATCAGTTGGTCCAGGTTGATCGGTTTTCAACAAACCTTTCATCTGTTTGATGATGCGCGATCGCTCAGGTAGTTGACTTGAACCATCCTGTAAGGATTCGATAATCGCACTCACAAGTTCAAGACGCTCACTTACAGACAATTGACGAGCTTGCTCTTTCAGACTTTGCAAAGACATAGGAATGACTCCAACAAACGCTGGCATTTAAATTTTAGTGCGGGCGATTGCCCAAGGGGCAGTGGCAAAGCCAATCGCTTATCTGTCTAGCTGTACAGCACTTCATGAATTCATATCCAATGATATTTCGCAAGACTCTGCGTTCCTTTGCGCTACCTTAGCGTTCCTTTGCGTTTAAAAAAGTTACGAACCTATGCAACGCCTGTACTTAGACTGATCGCAGTTTCTCAAAACTCACCTTTTCATCTTTACCTCCCCCCTGTAAACGAGAAAACTCGACGGAACTTAACTTGACTCAGCTGTTTGCGCCACGACTCCATATAGATGTAGAACACAGGAGTTAAATAAAGCGTCAAGATTTGCGAGAACAGCAATCCACCTACAACTGCAATACCCAAAGGTCGGCGGGATTCAGAACCTGCGCCAAAACCGAGGGCGATCGGCAAGGTTCCCATAAGTGCCGCCATCGTCGTCATCATGATTGGACGGAAACGCACCAGACACGCTTGATAAATCGCTTCCGATGGTTTTTTCGCTTCATTTTGCTGGGCTTCGATCGCAAAGTCCACCATCATAATGCCGTTTTTCTTGACGATGCCCACCAGCAGCATAATACCGATGAACGAGTAAACATTGAGCTCAACATGGAAGAACATGAGCGTCACTAATGCGCCAAAACCAGCCGAAGGCAAACCCGAAAGAATCGTGATCGGGTGAATAAAATCCTCATATAAAATACCGAGAATCAGATAAATCACCAGAATCGCAATCAACAGTAATAGCAATAGATTCGGCAATGAACTTTGAAATACCTGACCTGCCCCCTTAAAGTTCGTCGCGATGCTATCAGGAATTACCGTACGAATGAGGTTTTCAATCGTTTGATTCGCTTCTCCAAGCGATGCACCAGGGGTGAGGTTGAAGGAAATCGTGGCAGCATTCATCCGACCAACATGATTGATCATCAACGGCGCGACTCCTGGAGATATTTTGGCAAATGTGCTCAGGGGAATTGCCTGTCCACTACCAGAATTATTTGTAATGTTATTGGTGGAGGTATTACCAGAATCATTGCCGGAGACATTATTAGCGTTGCTACCAGCATTGTTACTACTACTACTGCCAGTGTTAATATAAAGTTTCATCAAAGCATTGGGGTCTTGCTGATACTGGGGTTCCAGTTCCAGAATGACCTGATACTCGTTGCTTGCTCCGTAGATTGTTGATACCTGGTAGGAACCATAGGCATTTCTGAGTGTACTTTCAATTTGCTGAGCAGTAATCCCAAGGGCTGCAGCTTTGTCACGATCAATGTCAAGTTTGACTTGAGAAGTCATCTGTAAATCGCTGTTGACATCCTGAAGCTGTGGCAGAGTCTTCATCTTCTCAACGAGTTGCGGCACATACTCTTGCAACGGTTGGACATCGGAACTCTGGAGTGCGAGTTGATAAAGCCCAGTGCTTTGCTGAGTACCAACGGGAATCGCTGGGGGATTCTGTAAGAACACCTGAATACCGGGAACTGTGGCGAGTTTTGAACGCAGATTTTGAATGATTTCCTCAGCACCTATCTTACGTTCGCCTCGCGGTTTCAAGCGAATAAACAAACTCCCAGAATTACCTGCAACGGCTGCCCCGCCACCAGTTGCACTAGCGCTAGCCCCGATATTGGAGTTGACTGCATCCACATTTGGGTCTTGACGCAGCAAATCAACCACCGCTTGCTGGTGACGTACCAAGTTATCAAAAGAGGCATCCTGCGCCGCTTGAGTAATGCCTGTGATTTGCCCCGTATCTTCGCTGGGAATGAAGCCCTTGGGAACGACCGCTAGCAGCCAAACTGTGACAAACAGCATCACAGTAGATAAAATCATCGTGGTGCGGTGATATTTTAAGACCTTTTTGAGAGTCCAATCGTACAGAGCGAGAAAGCGATCAAACACATACTCCGAAGCTCGATATAACCGACTTTGATGCTCGTGATCTACCGGACGTAGAAAACGACTGCACAACATGGGAGTGAGACTGAGGGAAACAAAGCCTGAGACAAGAATCGAAACGGCGATCGTTACAGCAAATTCATGGAACAATCGTCCCAATAACCCACTCATAAACAGCATCGGGATGAATACTGCCACCAATGACAGTGTCATCGATAAAATTGTGAAACCGATTTCCTTCGATCCATTTAACGCTGCTTCTAGCGGACGTTCGCCCATTTCCATGTGACGGACGATGTTTTCTAGCATGACGATCGCATCATCCACCACAAAACCCACCGAAAGCGTCAACGCCATCATTGATAGGTTATCCAACGAGTAGTCCAGCAGATGCATCACAGCAAACGTGCCAATCAGCGAAACAGGTAACGCCAAACTAGGAATCACCGTTGCCGAGAGGTTCCGCAAAAACACGAAAATCACCAGCACAACCAGGCAAATCGTCAGAATCAGCGTAAACCGAACATCATCTACTGAGTCTCGAATCGATTGGGACGCATCATAGAGAACACCAATTTCAACGGAATCAGGAATCTGATCTCTCAAAGTAGGCAGCAGTTTCTTAATCGTGTCTACCACTTGCACCGTGTTGGTTCCAGGCTGCCGTTGAATCGTCAGAATAATGGCGCGAGTATTGTTGTACCAGCTTGCGACCTTGTCATTTTCTACACCGTCAATCACTCGACCGAGTTGCTCCAGGTAGACGGGTGCCCCATCTTTATAAGCGACAATTAATTTTCGATAAGCCGCCGCATCTGCGAGTTGCCCGTTGGTTTGCACCGTAAAATTCTTGTGATTACCTGAAAGACTTCCGGTGGGCAAGTTGACGTTGCCTTGTTGAATTGCGGTTTCCACCTGATCTAGCCCAATTTGCCGACTTGCCAATTGCTGCGGATCAAGCTGAATTCGAGCCGCATACTTTTGGGAACCGTAGACTTGTACCTGAGCCACACCATTGATTGTGGAGAGCTTTTGTGCTAAATAGGTCTGGGCATAGTTATCTACCTCGGAAAGGGGCAGGGTGGGAGAGTCGAGATATAGGTAGAGAATCGGCTGATCGGCTGGGTTAACCTTACTGTAGGTGGGCGGATTGGGTAAATCGTTTGGGATTTGTCCTGATGCGGATGAGATTGCAGATTCCACATCCAGAGCAGCATCGTCAATATTACGATCAAGGTTAAATTGCAGCGTAATCTGAGTTCTGCCCAAGGTGCTGGTCGAGTTGAGCGAATCGAGTCCAGCAATGCTGGAAAATTGCTTTTCCAAAGGACGCGCAACCGATGCAGCCATTGTTTCTGGGCTGGCTCCCGGTCGCGCGGCACTCACCTGAATCGTTGGATAATCCACACTCGGCAGATCGCTAATCGGCAGCAAGCGATAGCTCATGAAACCGAAGATGAGAATTGCCGCCATTACCAGCGTCGTCATGATCGGGCGACGAACAAATATTTCCGAGAGATTCATGAATTGCCTCCTGCTGACTTCGACCCTGAAGAACGATGTTTTCCTGATTTGGAGGAAACTGGGGCGGCGGAATCCGAGGCAGTTTTGATACGGATCTTGCTGCCCGTCACCAGATTTGCTTGACCATCAGTCACAACGCGAGCGCCTGGTTGCACTCCTTTCTGAACCACAGCGAGTCCATCTATGGTGCTGCTGACTGCCACCGGAGCATTTTCCACCGTCATGTCGGGCTTGACAACGAAGACAAACTGTCCATTCGGTCCGTTCTGAACTGCTTGTGCAGGAACAACAGTCGCATTCGGTTCTTGGGTGAGCGTCAGCGTTGTGTTTACATATTGACCGGGAAACAGGTTTCCCTGAGCATTATCAAAGTCACCAATGAGTTGAATCGTACCCGTAGTGTTATCGACTGTATTATTGACAAATGTCAAAACACCTGGGATGGGACGAGCATTATTGCCGGAGAATGTGACATCTACCTTCAACTTGCCATTGCTCGTGTACTTTTGAACCTGCGGCAGATTCGATTCTGGCACGGAGAAGGAAACTTGAATCGGGCGAATTTGGGCGATCGTCACGAGGGGATTCGTGCCGTTTGCTTGAACCACGTTGCCCTGTGTCACCAGAATGTTGCCGGCGCGTCCACTAATCGGCGCATAAATTTTGGTGTACGTCGATTGCACTTGGACATTTTCCAATGCCCCCTGGTCTGAACTGGCAACTGCCTCAGCGTTCTTAATCGCTGCTTGATCGCCGCGCACAACAGCCTGAGCATTGGCGATCGCTATTTGATCACCCCGCACGACTTGCTCAGCATTCTTGATGGCGACTTGATCGCCGCGCACAACTGCCTGAGCATTGGCGATCGCCTCTCGATCTGCCTGAAGCGTTGCCGCAGATGCCTGACTATTAGTAGAGTATTGTTGAGCTTGGTCTTGGCTGACAGCGCCCTGCTTGTACAACTCACCATAACGATTGCTCTGTGCTTGGGCGTATCGAGCTTGCGCTTCATCCTTCGCCAAAGTCGCCTGAGCCTGTCGCACTAACCCCTGGTCTTTAGCTAATGTCGCTCTAGCTTGCTCTACCTGCCCTTGGTCTTTGGCTAACGTCGCTCTGGCTTGCTCTACCTGCCCCAGGTCTTTGGCTAACGTTGCTCTGGCTTGCTGTACCAGCGCCTGATCTTTCGCCAAAGTCCCTTGAGCCTGTTGGATAGCAGCATTTTGTGTGCGGTCATCGAGGGTGAATAGAAGTTGTCCCTTTTTCACGTCTTGACCTTTCTTGAAATAAACTCCAGTGATGCGCCCACTCGCTTGGGGCGTAATCGATACCGTAGACGCCGGTTGCACGTTACCAATCGCCTGCAATTGCACTGGAACAGTTTTTTGCATCACCATAGCCACTGTCACAGGTGTGACCTGCGGTCCTTTCCTGGCAGACTTTCCATCTTTGTCAGGCTTGGCAGCACCCGCATGTATACCATACAAACCCGCCGCAGCAAGCAACGTCACGCCCAGGATGACCAAGCCAGTCCGTTTTGGAGACGAGGACTTGAACTGTGGTTGCGTACTGTTCTCAATCAAATTCTCATTTTTGATTTCATGAGGAATTTCATGAGGAATTTCATGGGTCATAGGAATTACCTTCTACTGATTACCGATTCTTTATCCCAGTACGAATTAACTGACTCAAATCTGCAACGGCACTGGCATACTGCGGATCAGCTAAAGTTCCAATGGTGTGGTTTTGTGCCAATGCTTGCTGTTGTGTCTCGCTTAAGTCCACCGTAATGTCTGGTGCAATGCCGACATGATTGATATCTCGACCTTTTGGTGTGTAGTACTTGGCGATCGTCAGTTTCAACGCGGAACCATCCTCCAGTGGTTCGACGGCTTGAACTAAACCCTTCCCAAAGGTGCGAGTTCCAACTAACCTGGCGCGATTGTCGTCTTGCAGCGCCCCCGCCAAGATTTCGCTGGCGCTGGCAGATCCGCCATCAACCAACACCACTAAGGGTTTGTTGGTCAGAGGATGTCCCGTGGCATTATAGCGTTCTTTAACCTGATCCCGATTTACCAAAGACACAATCTCGCCTTGCTTTAGCCACATACTGGCAATTTGCAAGCTAGCATCCAGCAGTCCACCAGGATCAGACCGGAGATCCAGAACATAGCCCTGCACCTGCTCTTTTTCCAAAGCTTGAATCGCTTGACGCATTTCTGGGGCAGCCGTTTGCGTAAACTCTGGCAGACGGATATAACCAATCTTTCCCGTTGGCGTTGTTTGCGTGTGATAACTCACAGGATGCAGGTCGATGTTTGCCCGAGTCAGCTTAAAGGTTTGAGCTTGATTGCCGCGTTGAATCACCAAGACAACTGGGGTTCCAACAGGTCCCTGAATCCGCTTGGCGGCATCGTTGATGTTCATGCTTTGGGTCGGTTGACCGTCGATTTGGACAATCACATCGTTCGGTAAGATACCTGCTTTGAAAGCAGGCGTTCCTTCAATCGGGGCGACAACGGTTAACGCTTTGGTTTTTTCATTCTCTGCAAGTTCAAGACCTACACCAGAGAGGTTGCCAGCAAGATCGTTATTCAGGGCTTTGAATTCTTGGGGGTCAAAGAACTCAGTGTAGCGATCGCCTAACTTCCCTACCATTTCTCGAATTGCAGCGTACGCCTGTTCCTTAGAGCTATAGGAAGGGCTAAGATACTCCTGTCGAATCGCTTTCCAGTTTTGCTGATTGAAGCTGGCATCAACATAATTTTGATCCAGGATTTGCCACACCTGATTCACCAATTTTTGGGGGGTGGGTTGTGTTTGAGCCAGACTTTTTGAGACATAGAGACTAGTCCCTGTCAGGATCGCTGCCATAACAGCGACTTCTATTCTGGTGAGCAATTTTCGCTTGAACATGCTTCCACTGATAAAAATGGGTTAACAAAAAACAGTACTCTTAAGTAGGTCGGTACAAATAAAGTTAACTAGTTAAGGCAGTCATTAGTTTTCTGTAGGGTGGGCATTGCCCACTAATATCTCAAATGTCCATCACATAAACTTTTATGGGCAATGCCCACCTTACAATTGCTTTTTAAACCGAAACCCACATATCTAGAACACTACTGTGAGTTCTCTTTAGATTGCTTTTGTCGCTGAGCATAATTAGCCTTATAAATCTCCTGAATTTTAGTCTTTTGGTCAGGGGTGAGATTGAGACTAGACAATGCCTGACGCATTTTTTCACCTTGTTGCAATTTCGTTTGTAACTGTTGCACCTGCTCTGGAGTCAGAACTGCCTCAATTTGCTTGCGAACTGCTTCACGCTTCTGAGTCCGCTCCTGCGATTGAGATGCATTTGATTGAGGTACATCTGAGGAATTGGAGCGATTACAGGCTGTTATTCCTCCAACAAGAATTGTGACGAGTAGAAAGGTTGTTGCAATTGTCTTTTTCATCACGAAATGCTCCATATAAGCTGTTTGCAATCAGCGAAAACACATCTAAACTTGCACAATTTACTTATTAGGGCTGTTGACTATTGACCTATTTTTGTTTATAAATTTTTATTGACTTCTTTCACTAACCAATCTTAGAAGTTAATATGAATCTCTACATGAACTAGAATTCCTAAGGCGACCAGTAAAAAAGTACTCAAGTTATTGTGACTTTTTTCCTAGTTTGGGGAGAGTCAATTAGTCGGAACGGCTCTATCGATATTAAAGGCAGATTCGTTATAGAGGAAGAAGAGTTCTGAACGGGGCACCGATCAGGATTCTCTCATCGATTTGAAAAATGTCCAGTAAACATAAAACAGGATTCAAAGGGGCTGATGTGTTGTTTGACTACTTGATCCCCTCTAAAATCAGGGAAACGCCGCTGGCTTCGTCACTCCAGCCATTAATGTGGAACAGTTCTATGGTTCGCCTGACCTATCCATCGTTTCGTCTGTTGCTTTACCTGGAGTGGCTGTTGTTAGCCACGGCAGTGTTTATGGAAGTTCTGCTACCGTTTCAGTTGTCCTGGTCATTGGTGCTGCGAGTAGGAGCGATCGCTGCTTTTGGCTTGATGAGCTTCACACCGCCAACATCCAGGCTGGCAACAAAATTGTTTTATACAGCTGTGGAATTCGGTTTGATTTGGCTAGCAGCGACTCTAGACGGCTTATCGACTCGCTCCGTTTTCCTGCTGTGCCTGGTACTGGTGATGCGGAGTTGTCTCATATTTAAGCTATCAGGACAGTTGGTTGTCTTGGGCTTATCTCTTCTCTCCTATGGAACACTGCTTCTATCAAAACCCATTGTGGCTCAGAAGTTCAAACTAGCCGTATGGGATTGGCGATTGAGTAATGTGTTGTTGTTTAGCTTGACGCTGGTATTCGCTTTATTATTGATTAACGCCTTGCTTGCAGAGCGGCAGAGTCGAGAGCAGTTGCAGATCGCCCATCAGGAACTAGAAATCACCCATAAGCAACTGCGTGAGTATGCGCTGCGAATTGAAGATCAGGCAACTTTGCAGGAACGCAACCGAATTGCCCGCGAAATTCACGATGGGCTGGGGCACACCCTAGCAGCCCAAACCATTCAAATTAATAACGCCTTGCTGTTTTGGCAGTCGAATAACGACAAGGCATTAACTTTTGTTAAACAGGCAAAGCAATTAGGGGCTGAGGCGCTGCTGGAAATTCGGCGTTCGGTTTCTGTTTTACGCTCGAACCCGTTGCAAGGTCAATCTCTGGAATTAGCCATTGAAAAGCTGCTGACAAACTTTCAGCAAACTACAGGGATTAAACCGTCCTACAAAATAAATTTACCATTATCCTTACCCACAGAAGTCAATACAACGCTTTACCGGATTGTGCAAGAATCGCTCACGAACATTTATAAACACGCTCAGGCGACAAGTGTTACCGTTGAGCTACTTTCTCACGCTGGGATGATTCATCTAGTGATCGAGGATAATGGAAAAGGGTTTAACCCCACTCAAAATACAACCGGGTTTGGGCTACAAGGGATGCGAGAACGCGCATCGGCGTTGGGCGCTCAGTTAAATCTGCACAGTCAACCGGGAACAGGTTGCCGCATCTGTGTTTCTTTTCCACCATCAAAACTGTTGTTATGATTAGGATTTTGTTAGTTGACGATCAGCATATTATTCGTCAGGGACTCAAAAGTATGCTTGAGTCGAATTCAGATATGCTAGCGATCGGTGAGGCGGAGAACGGGCAACGAGCGCTCGAACTTATACCCACGCTGCAACCTGATATTGTCCTCATGGACATTCGGATGCCCGTGATGGATGGAGTTGCCGCGACTG
>DATNPI010000438.1:0-2729 GCA_036703325.1 Coleofasciculaceae cyanobacterium | reverse complement strand
AGGGGATGAAAGCGACTGAAAGGATTTATCCTGCCGTTTCTGGATTATTCCTACAAACCGAAAACCAGCCTAGGGTGTGCTGGAAAGCACACCCCTCATCCACCCCCTTACACAGAAACCTTCTCTTCTCGGGTGGCGATCAGATTTTGCGTAGGAAGCCCCACTAACTGAATCGTCTGCCCTTCGCGAGCCATAATCGTATTGGGAAATTCCTGAGAGGCCTGTTCACCAACGTGATCGAGGAAATCATCGTTGTGTAGCGGATCGTGATGGAAGATCACCAGTCTTTTCACATTAGCGGCTTTAGCAACCTTTACCGCCTCTTGCCAGGTTGAATGCCCCCAACCAACCTTGCTTGATGTCTTTGCATGGTATTCTTCATCAGTATAGGTGGCGTCGTAAATCATCACATCAGCATTACGCGCCAGCCAAAGAACATTTTTATCTAAACCTTCTGCAAAATGTTCTGTATCAGTGATGTAAGCCGCTGAATAGCCTCGCCAGCTCACGCGATAGCCAACAGCTTCACCTGGATGATTCAGTTGAGCATTCTCAATTTTAATGTCACCAATATCGACCTGTTCCCCAATGGCGAGGTCATTGAACCTCAAATCAGCCTGCATGACTTGTAAGGGAACCGGAAAATTTGGGTGGAGCATTTGATCGGTGAGGCGCTTCTTGATTGTTGCACCGTTTGGCGCTGGCGCTCCATAAATATGGAAACAATTTCCCTTGACAAAAGCCGGGATAAAGAAAGGAACACCTTGAATATGATCCCAATGAGAGTGGGTGAAAAACATATGAGCTTCCACCGGCATCTGTGATAACAAGGACTGCCCTAGTACTCGCAAGCCTGTGCCGCCATCAAAAATTAGACGCTCACCACCAACTCGCATCTCTATACAAGGCGTGTTACCTCCATACCGGACGGTCTCCGGCCCTGGACAGGCGATACTCCCTCGGACGCCCCAAAACTGAATCGTGAATAAGTTGTGCGTACTAGACATAATTTTTCCTTGCAGGCTTCTTCAGGCAGTCCATCAGTAAGTTTTACCAGGTTAAGTAGGTTTTACCGGAGCGTCGATGTCTGCTTTCAGTTCTACGCTCAATCACACTCCAGGTTACAGCGAATTTGGGCAGGGTTGGCAAGCGCAAATTGGCTGAAAGTTGCTAGTTTACTCTGAGCGAAAGTTGAAAAGAGCTGAACCAAAAGAAATCATCACCCTGAAGACAACCACGCCTTACATTTGAGTATTTATCACAACTGCTCATATTGCGGTAGTTGCACAAAGCCGCCGAGCCAATATTGCTGTCGGAGTTACAACTCTTATCAACATGCCAATCCCTTGTTTGGGGCATACAGTTTGAGGAGCAGGACTCTCGCCATATCTGTCATTGTCAAAAGATTAGCAGTTTCGACTCACAAATGTCTTGCGCTTTAGGCAACAAAAATATGTGATGTTGATCACTTTTGTATTCCCCCGCAAGGCACTAACTTATCTTAGGTTATACCGACTAAACGTCTTTCTCTACAATCCGTTTTAATTGACATCTTGCACCATTCTCAACAAGCGCGATCGCATCTAGCTACAGATAATTTCAAACCTTGTTGAGCAACTAGCGAACGCCAAGGCTTGAGCTGGAGTAACAACAGTAGCACCACCAACTGAGGTAACAAGGTATGGAGTGCTAAATGAGTAACTGCCCCCCAATCGGGAAATGCGCCTCCTCCTGACCACAGGTGTGCCCAATGCGCGAGCAAATAAGCAACCATTGATAGGATTAGCCAACGATAGACGCCTAAGAGAGTGCCTTGACCAAAGCGGTGCCAGCCAAAACGAGGCTTGGCAGTTTTGAAGAAAGCCTCGCTCTGCCAGCGCCGCCTGCCTAGGCGAGTAATGTAAGCGGCTGTGTAAGATTTAGACACCAGAGTGTAGACTCACCCTTGAACTTGGATGAGGATGATTGACATTGACTTTCATTGGGTTTTCCTCACCCTTTTTTTCAATCTCTATCCACAAGTGCAAGCCTTGGATTTAGGACAGGCGATCGCACTTGTTGAGAATGCTGCAAGATGTCAATTTTAACTGACTTGAGCTATTACACAAGGATTTATTAAGATATTGTCCATAAAAAATGACGCCAATTCGTTAGTAATGAAAACAATTTTCATTTGTGATGGTGTACGTCATTCATAACGACTGTTGGAGCTTGCGTCGAGTCCAGGTAAATTCGATAATATCTTTACCTCCCTCTACTTCCAGGATAAAGTCAAAGTTTTGACAGACTTCTACTGATTGATAGGGACAAGGTATTTAGTCGCGGCATCCTGACCATTTATTTTCAAGTAAATAATTTTAAGGGGTACTAGAGTTGGTTGAATCTTGGTAGTATCCGTCTTAACCGAACTGGAAAGCTCCCCTTGTTCTTGTTTGGAAACTCCTGTCAGTTCAAAGATGTAATCACCAGGTTTGCGAGTTCCTGTAGGTACATTCTTGCAGGTTAACTCCTTCAGCTCCTGATTAATGGCACAGACGTTATTTAGCGCCTTAGGAATGTCTTTACTGAAGAGGTTGCTAGCTTCTTGATATCCCTCTTCTGTCACTCTCCGAGAATTAGAATGAAGAAATAAATATTGTAAACCTCGTGCATTGTAGACAGGGTAATGGATGTAGAGTTACAAATCCTGAAACATTTGGCAAGAGATGCACAGCCGACGGTATCCTTCA
>DATNPI010000351.1:0-3900 GCA_036703325.1 Coleofasciculaceae cyanobacterium | reverse complement strand
CGGAAACGGGGGTCGAGGTGGTGTTTTTTCTGCCGATTACAAGAACAGCATAGGGTTTGTAGGTTACTGATGTCATTTTGACCACCGCGAGCGAGAGGAATAATGTGGTCAATAGTTAGTTGAGTTTCTAGCTGAGTTGTACCACAGCTTTGGCACTGATAGCGATCGCGTTCAAAAACATATTTCCTCACTTCCGGAGGAATGCGAATTCTGGGCGTTTTAGCCATAAACTACTCCTCTATATATGCTCCCATACTTCAATAAAGGTACTGATAGTGTTAATAAAGCTTACAGTAGAGTGCTTGAGACACATACTAAGAGTAAGTTTTTACCAATTACGCCACTTTTGGCAGTGTAACGTACCACCTTTAACTGATGCGTTACTCTGTTAACGCTGCGTTTCCTGGTTAATCATCTGGCGTAAATCATCAAGTGGTGATTCTGGTTGGGTGATTTCATTGCTTGCCTGTGTTGCTTCGCTTGCCTGTGTTTCTTCGACTTCAGGTTCATCAGGGCAAAACTCTATAGAGACTTGAAGTTTCATTCTGACTTTTCCTTTTTTCCATCCTTCAGCACCAAGTCTTAGAATTTCACAATCAATGCCATCGCCAAACCACCTCTCGTATAACATCATATAGTTTCGGTTTACCTTCCCCTGTCCTACATTGATTTGTAAATTTTGGGAACTGAAGGATTTACTAAGTTGCTCTCCTAATTGGTACTCATTCAATAGCTTACTTACTTCTTGCCTTAACTTATCTACTTTGAACATGGCTGAACCGAATGACAAAACATCATCATCAGCGCAGTTTTGCATAGAGACTTTGTCTTCCATCTCAATCTCCGATTTTGGAATTGTCCTAATAACTATCATGAGCTAGCATTTCAGTTTTGCCAACAACCCCAGCACTATGTAATTGAAGTTTGGGCTACGCTGTCAACTCGCCAGGGAATCAATTCCCTGGCTAATAGATTAAGTCCTCTAAAGAGGACTAGCCCTGAAAAATTTTTAGTCCATTAAAATGGACTTGCTCTGTTAGCCAGGGACTTAAGTCCCTGGCGGTTGGGGTATCTTTACCCAAACTCAGTTTCTATAACGTCTGCTACATCACCTAAATCTAAGCCAGTAAAATTTGAACTGATATCCAAATCCTCTGATTGAATTGGAACTGGTATTGCCGTTAAATCAGATTCTCCAATTACAGGTAACTGATGCCTGTTTAATAGCATCCCTTGTAGACAGCTATTAATCCCAGTAACGGCTTGGCTGTAATCCACAATCTTTTGCTCAACCTCATCCTGCAACCGACGATTAACTTTAATTTTTTCCTCTGCTTCTTGCTCCAGCGTCTGCTCTAAATAAGCACGCGCCTGCTCATATTGCTGCAAGATTGCATCCGCTTGCTCATCGACCATTGGTAACAGCAGCGTCTTGAGAGTTTGGTTAATAATTTGGCGGAAACTGCGCTTGATTGTTAAAGAAACCTTTGGCTCAAAATCCAACTTCAGCAACTGGCGAATAGCAGGTTCGGCTTCAATCATGCTTTCGGCATCGTAGCCTTGAGATGTCTGCTGCAAAGTCTGCCGGAATTGATAAATAGAAAAAGTGCCCTCATCGTAAAAACGAGGACTTTCTCGTACATAGCGATCGCACTCCGTCCTCGCCGCACTCATCAAAGCATGGTAGACTTGCTTCTCTACCACCTTCAGCTGTTGCTCAATCCCCCCATCATTCCCTAGCAATCGATAGAGTTGACTGTAGTAGTCTGAGCGACGCACTCGCTCCATCAAATATTGAAAAAAGCCAGAAGCTACCTCTTGTGAAGCCTTCCCCAAAACATCCTCTAGCTGATTAGCTAGGTAATAAAGCGCCTCCACTAAAACAGCAATTAGAGGCGCTGTGGCATTACGGGGATGACTCCGAGTTGCACGGCTATAGGCTTCTGCAACAGAGAAAGTATTCAGCAACTCATCGAGGCGTTGGATCATTTGGGTTTGGAGTTGGCGAAAATCTAGCTCGAAAGTATCGCAGCCATTTGTCACTGCCTGATTCACTTCTTCAGCAATATGGCTACAGAATTCTTTCCCAACTTCCTGTAGTTCTTGATTAAGCCGTTCCAACTCCCGCGCTTTCATTGCCTCAATTTCGCGAGGTTGACTATCCAAATTCCGCTGAATGCTCAGGTAGTGTTTCTTTAAGCCAATACACAACGGTTGTAAATCGTCAGCCAGATTGGCGAATAACTGAGGGCGCTTTTCTTCGGTAAGATAGCGTGTAATTGCTACCCGAAACTCTTCAATGCCACTATCTTCAATCAGTTGATCGAGCAGAGGTGTTCCTTGTTCTGTGAGAATCCGTGCATAGTTTTCATTCGGTGTCTCGAAGCTATTGACGGAAATTCGGAACCGACTGGGGGACAGCTTGCCGGAGTTGGCACAGTAGCGAAGGAATTCATTAACGAATTGTGGGGTATCTTCCCCTCCGGCCATGCCTTGGACATTAGCAGCAAAGATAGAATCTAAACCAAAGCGATCGCCTCCACTCGTACTTTTAATCTGACTCCCATAAAACCCTAGTAATCCGCTGGTTTTATGAACTTTCGGCGTATCACGAAACTGAGAACTAATTAAATCATCCAATCGTTGTCGCAGCTGAGTGTTGTACCAAGTTTCATCAATGCGATTGAAGATATAAAATACTCTGTCCCGAATTCCCGGATTACTCCGCATCTTCTCCAACAGTTCCGTTTCCTCCGTCGTCATATCCCCAGCAGACGCCGGTTTGAGTACGCACACCACCGCTGAAGTCTCTGGATCTTCAATTTTGCGATAAGTCAGTTCCGCATCCTTCTTCACTGGCGCATCAATTCCCGGCATATCAATCAGCACATTGCCATCTTGCAACAGGGGATGATTGCAGTAATATTCAATCCGCTTGAGAACCGCGCTATTACTACCACGACACGCATATCCAGCCGCTTCCTTAAGATTGGAGAAGTCAAATTGCTCCATTGAGTAAGTGGCATTGCTGACGGTGTGGATGCGATCGCGATTGCTGACAAACCCTTCCAGCAATAAATCCAGCGCCTTCGCCTGCTTGGCTTTCTCTGATTTACTCTCCCCACCCTCTTGCTGGAGAATCGCCATGCATCCTTGGCGTAGCAAGTCAATCACGTTCGGTTGATTAATATTAGCTGCCGCTAATCCTAACCTCTGACACAAAGCCACTGCCTGTTCCCGAATCTCCGCTTCACTCAAAAACGTCAGTACAACTCGTTCTTGAGTGGGTTCTGCATAGGCGATGTAACATTCCGTTCCCGTCGCATGCCCTTCTGCACTATAGAGGAGTTCCCGCTCCAGTAGCGCATTAATCAGCATCGACTTTCCCGCACTAAACGCACCCGCAAAGACAATCTCAAATGTGGGAGCGATCGCCTTTCGGAGGGAAGCCTGAACAGCAGTAACATCATCCTGCAACGCTCGTAAAGATGGCTCCTGATGCAACAGATGTAATAGACTCTCTACCTGTTCTTGCAGATTCTGGCACTGGGGTAGCATTAGCGTCATGGTGGTGGATAGCTCCATCCAAAGAGGTGTTTAGGCAGATCTTAGTGCTGCCATTCGGTAAAAAACACCGTGAAATTAACTAAAAAAAGCAAAGAAGATTTTTGCGATTCAGTTAAAAGCCGCTCAAGATTTACAACAGGGGCGAGCAAAATAAAACCCCGCCTTCAGATGTCAGCGGGGGAATGTCTGTTGTTTGGTCTCATGCTCTTGAGCCATTGCCTACGAGATGCAAGCAAGCGATCGTTTAATCAAAGCTGTTTTCTGGAAGTCCTCTTAAGAGGTAATCAACAGCGAAAAGATACTGACGATCTGAGAGAATCTCTGGTGAGAGTC
>DATNPI010000323.1:0-15568 GCA_036703325.1 Coleofasciculaceae cyanobacterium | reverse complement strand
GAATCGTCCCATAGATTAGACCTCTTGCTTGCAGTCGATACACGCCCACAGACTGAAGTCTGGGGCTATACAAACAAAACCCGCCTACGCGGGTTTATGAGCAAGTCCGCGTAGGCGGACTTCGTTTGTGTAGCCGCGATTTTCAATCGCCAGGTATTTTTGCAAGAGGTCTATTGACCGCAATGACCATCCCATCGCTGCCCTTATAGAACAGCGTGGGGCTTCCGGCTTTCAAACGCTAAGACAGCTCAATCTGGCTATCGTCACCAATCATGAACCGCAAGGCTTTAGGGCGTCTGGGGGCAACCTTCAAATGCGCCCGTTGTCCCAGCACACTGTCTACAATGCGCTGGTGAATGCCCTCCACCTTGGCTCCCTGCAAAATCACGCTATGCTCAAGGTCAGCCTCAATCAGGGTAACGTTGTCAGCGATGCTGCTGTAGGGCCCGACAAAGCAATTTTCCAGGTGGCAGTCGTTCCCAATGGTCACGGGGCCGCGAATCGTACAATTTTTTACCTTCGACCCCTTGCCTATCTGCACGCGTCCAATGACTTGACTGTGCTCGTCAACGTCTCCCTGGATGTTTGAGTTGAGACAGGTATCCAGAATAATCCGGTTGGCTTCTAACAGGTCATCTTTCTTCCCGGTATCCAGCCACCAGCCTTTCAGTTGATAGGCTTCTACCTTTTTCTGCTCGTCGATTAGGTATTGAATCGCATCGGTAATTTCCAGTTCGCCTCTGGGAGAGGGTTGAATATTGGCGATCGCATCGTGGATTGTGGGGGAGAACATGTAAATTCCCACCAGCGCCAGATTCGAGGGAGGGTCTTTAGGTTTTTCGATTAGCTGCAACACTCGCCCCTCTTCATCCACCTTCGCCACACCAAAGGCACTGGGATTGCTAACAGGGCAGAGTAGGGTTAAGGCATCTAGGCTTTTTGCGTCAAACTTCTCCAAGAACAGGCTGAGTTCGCTTTGTACAAGGTTATCGCCCAGGTACATGACAAAGGGGGAATCCCCAAGGAAGGGCTGCGCGATTTTAACGGCGTGAGCCAGTCCTGCGGGTTGGTCTTGAAGAATATAGGTAATCTTGGCTCCAAAGCGTTCGCCATCTCCGGTTTTGGCTTTGACTTCGCCTCCGGTTTCCGGACTGATGATAATACCGATATCGGTAATTCCTGCCTCGACAATGGCTTCAATCCCATACCAAAGAATGGGTTTGTTAGCTACAGGAACCAACTGCTTTGCACCCGTATAGGTAAGGGGTCGCAGGCGCGTGCCTTTACCGCCCGAGAGAATAATTGCTTTCATGAGTGTTTATTCGTGTAACAGTAAAATTCTCTAAGCATTTGCCTGAGTCCCTGTCGCCAATGGGGAGCATGGGTTCCCAAAACAGCTTTGATCTTCTCGCCAGAGAGCACCGAATAGGCTGGACGCTGAGCTGGTGTGGGATATTCAGATGTTTGGATTGGTACAATACGCTGCACTTTTAAAGGGAAGCCGAGTTCTTTGGCCTCCTCAAAGATGGCAACAGCGAAGTCATACCAACTTGCAACGCCACTATTGGTGAAGTGATAGATACCTGTAGGCAACAAGACCTGATTAATCGCATCTCTATCAGGCTCTTGGCTCAATTGGGTCACCAGAGTCGCGATCGCTTCCGCAATATCGCAAGCCCAAGTGGGGGTACCGACCTGATCGGCAACCACACGAACCTCCTCTCGTTCAGCGAAGAGTCTCAGCATGGTTTTGACGAAGTTACTCTTGCCGTGAGTGCCATAGACCCAGGCAGTCCTGAGAATAATGTGGCGATCGCTATGAAGCCGAATCCCCTCTTCCCCTGCTAGCTTGGATTGTCCGTAGATACTGAGTGGATTTGTGGCATCTTGTTCAGTATAAGGGGTATTTTTCCGACCATCGAATACGTAATCTGTGGAAACGTGAATCAGGTCTGCACCCATCTGCTGGGCTTCTTCAGCCATGAGCGAGGGAGCAATGGCATTAATAGATTTAGCGAGTTCAATTTCGGTTTCGGCTTTGTCTACAGCCGTGTAGGCTGCCGCATTGACAATCAGGTCAGGCTTTACTTCTCCGATAACCTGGCGAATGCTAGCAGGTTGCGCCAAATCCATTGTCTCGCGTCCAACTCCAATCACCTCCCCCAAGGAGACTAGAGTCTGTTGCAGTTCCTGACCCAGTTGTCCATTAACGCCCGTGAGTAAGATTCGTCTCATGGGAATACCTCAGCTGTTTTTAAGGACAGGCCTGCTTGGTCCTTAGCGGATACTATCGGTTCTCCCGTGAGGGACCAAGCGATCGCTAAATCGGGGTCATTCCAATGTACGCACCGCTCATGCTGAGGCGCATAGTAATCGGTGGCTTTGTACAAGACTTCAGCAACCTCCGAGACGACATAAAAGCCGTGGGCAAATCCTACAGGTATCCAAAGCTGTCGTTTATTCTCTGCACTGAGTAGAGTACCAACCCATTGACCAAAGGTTGGAGAGCTTTTTCTTAAATCTACTGCCACATCAAACACAGCCCCGACGATCGCACGCACTAACTTACCCTGAGGCTGTTGAATTTGATAGTGCAAGCCACGCAGGACGTTTTGAGTGGAACGTGAATGATTGTCCTGGACAAAATGAGTCGCTATTCCAGCCTTTTCCGCAAAGGCTCTCTCGTTGTAACTTTCGTAGAAAAAACCACGGTTGTCTTCAAAGACTCGGGGTTCAATGATCAAGACATCAGAGACCTGCGTTGGGATAATGTTCATTATGACCGCCGATTTTTACGCCCTCAACAATTATTACCTGTTGCCAAAGCAGGCAATTTGGTCCAATAGATGCCCCTGGGTGAATCACTAGACCCCCTACAATCTGGCTGTTTCATGGGATATCAGCTGTAGTTACAAGGCTCCAGAATCGGTGCCGCAACTCGTTACAAGCACCCTTAAAAAACGTTCGATAATTCCACCGCATTCCTGCCACTTTTGATACCCACGGATAGATTTGAGCAGTTGGCTCTCTGCCCCCCGTGGCAACATCTTTCTTGGCTCCAATCTAGCTCTGTGGAAAAAAAGAGTGCAACTGTTCTCTGATTTAAGCCTTATCCCTGGAAGTTGAGTCGCCGAGAATTTTGGCCGGGATGCCAACTGCCGTTTTCCCAGGCGGAATGTCTGATAGAACAACAGCGTTGGCACCGATGTTCACATCATCTCCAATGGTGATATTGCCAAAGATTTTCGCTCCAGCCCCGACGTTGACGCGTTTTCCCAATTTTGGCGCATCGAACGGACGATCCAGGTAACGATTCCCCATCGTCACGCCTTGTCGAATAATACAATCGTCGCCAATCACGCAATCCCCATGAATAACAATGGCACTCTGGTGTTCGATGACCACGCGGCGACCTAGCTGAGCACTATAAGGCAATTCAATCCCATACGTATTTCGGACTTTTCGATACAAGGCTCGGTAGAGAATGCTGAAGGGAGCTCGAAGTACTATGGGTTTGAGCGTCATTCTCCAGACCCCAAAACGATAAACGGCTACTGCCCGAAATCCAGGCTTAGTCCAATCTCGTCCATGAGCAATCCAGTCTTCTTTGATCTGTTGCCAGAGCCCTAGGGGTTTAGTTTCTGGTTCGTTCACACTTGATATAAGGTCCGGCTGTGTGACCATAATATCCCTTTGCTGAATAGCGTGTTTTTGGAAGAAATTTCAGATTTGTGCCAATCCTAGCTTTGTTATGAACAATTGGAAGGGCCTGACAAACTTCTCTTAAAGAACACACTATTACGGAGGAAATCACTCAGGACTTGTGGCGGATCGGTATCCGGCTTGCCTTGGATTGCCCGACGCAACCTCCACAAAGCAAAACTAGAAGCCCAGATGGCATCCGCTAAAGCCGTGTACAGCCAGCCATAGTTCTTGAGAAAGTACCGTCGCCTTGAATCAAACCAGTATTGGGGACGGCGCTTAGGTGGACGTTTGGTATCGGTGACACCTGAGCTTTGTCCAACTAGATGCACAACCCGACTTTTAGGGACATACCAGCAGCTCCAGCCAGCTTTTTTCGCTTGCAGGCAAAAGTCCATTTCTTCGTAATACATGAAATATTCTTCATCCATCAAGCCGACTGCTTCAAATACTTCGCGGCGGACGATCATGCTCGCCCCAGCCACCCAATCGGTTTGACAAGCTTCTTCAGGAATAGGCGGCCAAACTACCCACCTCGACAGTAACTTTGATACTATGCCCAGATTTAAGCCAGAATCCAGCTCGCTGAATACTGTATGAAAGCGAAAAGCCGAGCACTGCGGTGTGCCATCAGGCTCTTCCAGGCGGCTGCCAGCAATCCCGACCTTGGGATGTTCGTCCATAAAGTCTATCAGTGCTTGCAAAGCACCAGGGTGGACGATGGTGTCTGGGTTGAGCAGCAGAATGTAGGGAGGTGGGTTAGTTGACTGTAGTATTGGGCGGATTACCGCGTTGTTGCCAAAGGCAAATCCGCCATTGCGCTCTAATGGCACAAGCGATACCCAGTCGCCCCAGCCCTCAGTTTCAATCGCGGTTCCAATTTTTTCAACTGACCCATCGCCGGAATCATTGTCCGAAACTACAACGCGGGTACCTGGTAGCGTAAGCACTTCACTCACCAAGGAGCGCAAGCAATCAATTGTCAGATCGGGTGTTCGGTAGTTAACGATTACTACGATTAAACGGCTTAGGTTATTTGGCTGAGTTTCGTCAGACATAGATCGTTCTCTCTGGCGGTTTTAGATTTCATTAGATAGCTCATTTCAGTACGGGCTGTCCTCACCCTATAGAGCAGTCGGGCACCACGTTTACTACACCCTGAGTGAGCACTTCCTGATGAAAGAAAAGCTGTTGAGAATCACAAGCTTGATTAAAAGTTGCAAGAGTACTTTTTATCCGCTCCGCTACAAGCTGTTGAAGATGAGGTGACAAAACTCTTGCTCACTTGTTATCTCCTAATGTCTAGCCTAGCTCTCAACCCTCTTGGATTGCCACAATGCTAGATTTGAACACAGTACGAGGTTACCTTACTCGAATGTTGATCTATAACGTCCTGAATCAAGTCGATGGTCGAACAACCACTGCCGATTTTCTTGTGAATCATATACCCAGCGATTAATCAGTTCAGCCCATTTCACGGGAATTTGCAACCGCTTCCAGGCATCTAAAGAAGCTAAAGAAAGACTGTGATAAAGAGCTGGGTCTGAAAGTAGTTTTTCAACACAGGCTGATAAAGCGCTGGCGTTACCCGCCGGAAAAATCATCGCATTGCTCCCATCTTTTAAGTTGTTTTTGAACATCGGGTGATCTGAAGCAATGATAGGAGTTCGAGAGCAGAGACCTTCATAAATGGTTAACGGGAAACCCTCGGGATATTCAGGGCGACTAGGGACTAAAACGATATCAGCTGCTCTCATCAAAGGTACTATCGTCTTATTGGGTAATAATCCCAGAAACTCGACACAGTCTTCAATTTGCAACTGTTTTGCTTGGTTGATGAAATATTCGGTTTCGCCTAGACCGACGATCTTTAACTTTAATGATAATTTTTTTGATTTTAACTGTTTTATAGCTTCTAGAACCTCTCCAACTCCCTTAGATTTTGTCACTAAACCAACGTAAATCAGTTGCCAAGGATTTGCATCTGTTCTGAGACTTTTCGGTGATAAAGAATCCGGGGAGACCGGGTGAGGGAAATCCCAGGGAATTATCTTGCTAGGCTTGACTCCTATTTCCTGTAGCGATAGACAGGAATTAATGCCATGGTTAAAAACCCATTGAATTTGCTTATTGTTTAATAAATTGGCAAGCAAATAATTTTTGACTTTTTTACGTAAGCCTTGGTTTGGGAAAGAGTCTGCCAACAAGGCGATCGTTGGAACTTTGTTCTTGATTGCCCAAGATAAAAGTTCTCGAATCGGTGTACGAACAATTAAATGAGTCGGCTTTTGCTTTTCAATCAATTCTATTAATTTTGGGATTTGAATCTTTTGGTTAAACCCCGCTCCAATTGCCCGAACCCCATTTTGAAGAACCTCATCGTAAGGTTCTGCTGTCAAACAACACAGAACTGCCGCTTCCTCAATTTGCTTTCCGATTTCCGCGACGGCGTCAACCGAATATTTCTGAGCACAATAGGTTTCTTCTCCGCCTTCATAAAATCGCTGAACGGTTTCACGGTAATCACCTGCATACTGCACTATCAATAGACGCATTTAGCAAACCTGTACTAGGAGAACATTTGGACAGTAAGCCCTGATTTTCTGTGGGAGATACCCACAATCAGACGGGAGAGGCTATCTGGATAGAAACCGTCATTTATCACGCTTTATTCAACTCATTACAATGCTCTCCATGTGCGAGATGCGTGCCTTAAAAGTCTTATCAAAGGTATGCTCTCGGGCAAACTTGAGCGAATTAAAGGACATAGCTTTGATCTCGTCTCGATTGCGACTTAGCTCAGCAACTTTCTTTGCCAACAAATCTGGGCGATTCATTTCGACCAGCCATCCTGATTTTGACTGATCTACAATTCCCACAAAGGCTTCATTCGCGTATCCGACAATTGGCACGCCACATGACATCGTTTCTATATAAGTGCATGATGGGTCGCCCTGGGGATGACAACAAACAAACAAATCTATGTTGGCTTTTACAAACGGAAAAAACTCTGTCTTAAAATCGGGAACTCCCTTCATCTTGACGCAATCCCCAATCCCATCGGTTGCAATCCTATGGTGCATGCTCTTTTCCAATTCGCCAGCACCACTGATAAACATTTCAAACTGAACTCCTAGTTGCTTGAGTTCTTGCGCGACATCTAGTAATTGATCGGCTCCTTTCATCCTGTTGAGACGTCCTGAAAAAACCAGCCGGAGAGGCGTATTTTCATCTCGGTCACGAGTGCGCTTTTCAATGTCGTCAAAAGTCGCTAGCATATCCTCGGTGATCCGAGTATCAAAGAAAAGAATCGTGTTGGGATTAAGGTTGCGATAGACTTCATAGGTCGGAGTCCCATTACACTGCAATCCGTCTGCTATCTTGATAGCATTTTGTTGCTTCGTCTCCTGAGCCTTCTCCCATCGGCTTCGCCAGATCCGTCGAAGTGGATTATTCGGATTTTCTACAGCAGCGATCTGTTGCCGAGTTTTAAGGGTGTATTCGGAAACATAGATACATGGAATACCAGCTTCTCGACAAACTTTACTGATATGGTTTTGTCGGTATTCAATAGTTGCCAACACCAGAGATGTCTGATTCCGGAGTTGGTCGGCAGTAATTTTATCAAAAGAAACTAGTTCCAGCTTGAAGGGTAATTCATTAAGGTTGAAGGTTCTTTTATCCAGATTGTCGGTTTCTTTATGAGTTTCCTCCATAAGCACCGTGATAGAACCAGGCCAAAGACTTTGAAATTTCTCTGTGGCTTCAATAAACTTTCGCGTTAGCAAAACTTGACCGTTTTGCAACCTCTTGGCGCGGAAACTCTGTAATATGGTCAAATTTAAGTCGTTGGACATTACAGTAATGTTTTAGATTGCTACGTTGGCTAGTTCTTACAATAGATTCGTCGCTTAATAAGTGAGGAAAAATTTTTGTTTGGGAGAGACATAGGCTGTCGGCTTTGGCTTAGGCAGCCAAAAGAGAGAAGTGTCTCTCGGAAGAGCGGTAGTGCATCTGAACTTATCATCTAAATCGGGCCGACGATTTTTGTAAATCACCCTCATCGTATTTTGGCACTTAATTCCTGGGAGAGCCTGTTCAGATTGCACCCGCTGACTGCTCATTGTCTGCTATTCTCTATAAATGTTCTTCCGTCAACTGTTGGTCTTTAGGCTATGAAGAGCAGGATGAAAGATGCCCTTAAACTCTTGCCTATAGACCTGGAAAGCTGAAGTCTACAGCCATGGGGATTTTATCAGACGTCTGCTATCCAGTCTGCCTCATGCAATAGCTTTTTGTCATGAACCGACCCTTCCCCATCGCCCCCCTTATACAACCCCCCCAAAGAGGGTTTGTTAACAGTCATCCTAAGAAGGGGGGGGTAAAGGGGGGGCCTCTTCTCCAAGCGGTCTGGCAATTCAGCTCACGACTCAAGTGCGTGGGCTTTTTTGTTCGACCTCTTTAAAATTCCTGACACAGCCATCCCACCAGCAAGGATTTTTATCAATAAAGTCCATCAAGGCATTGTATTTAGGTGAGCCCTTTTGATCGATATATTCTAAAGCACCCCAGCTACCCCATTTACTGGGTTGACCTGCATCCACGAAGTGCATGAATAGTGTCCCTCCAGCTCTTTGCCAATCTTTCAGTAACTGTGTATATAGGTCAGACATTTCCGGACGCCTATTCAGTTCGATGAAAAATTTGGTAAGTTTTTCATTATTCTCGACTCCTCCAGCTCCAGTAATATGCTGACCCCCTTCATAGGCAACTAATTTAAGTCCTTTTTTTTGGGCTATATCTGAGTGATACTGAAATTCATTATAAGCATCTGGCAAACTATCTTTGAAATTCCCAAGTAATCCACCCTCTTTTAATTGCTTCAATGCTTTCCCAAAACCCCCATCTGGCTCATTCAACCAAGACTCTACTGTGCTGGAATTTTCTGGCGCACCCAAGCCTCCACTGAAATATCCAGCGATAGCATAAGCATCAATACCGTGTTGATAGCAAGGTTTATTCCCTTCGGCTACCCAATAGGGGCATTCTAAAGCGTAATTTTCTAACCCTTTATATCCTCTTTGAGTACCTATCACGCACGCGACACGATTTTTTTGATTCCCAAAGACACTTTTCCAGTTATCGCACGTTTGAGCAGCACGCATACCATACCATTGAAAAAAAGCATCTCCTTTATCCTGCCCCCACCTGGCTTTCCCTTGTTGTAAGGCATACTGGGCTTGTTGAAATGACCAATTCCAAACCTCATTAGAAAACTCGACATAAACTTTGAGGTTTGGATCTAAACGCTCTTTAACTGTTTGGGCAAACTTAGTTATATATTCATCTGTAGCCTGATGTGGAATGTTGAACCACGGATCGGCTTTGATTTTATTAGACAAAGCCACCATGATTTCTATTGGTGCGCCTTTAAGGGCATAGGAAGCGGTTTGGGGTAAGGGTCTATTTGACCATTCTTTCTGTTCAGAATTATTGGTTCCCATCCAATCCATGAAACGCAGAGTCCTAAATTTTTTAATTTTGTCTATGAATACAGGATTGAAAATCTCTTTCTCAAAACTTTTTTCATATTCCGATTTAACGACTCTGATGTTACGGATATAGTTACCTGTTTTCTTAGGATCGGTGGAGGTAATTGTCAGCAATATACCGCCTCCTCCTTTGGCATCTACATTAATTACGTCTCTCCCAGGTCTTGAAGCTGTATCATCTTTTTTTGCATCAAATGTATATTCAATCTTTCCCTCGCCTTCATACAAAACAATATATTGACCCGAAGGATAAAAATTGGGGATTTCTCTTAATAATAAAGTGCTGACTCGAGTATATTTAGGAGGTTCTTCTGGAGTTGGTAGGGACTTAACCCAGCCGTTTTGGTCTAGATTTAAAAGATTATACTCGTGTGTATCCATCTGCTCGTTACAATCTGGGTCTCCGCTCACGCATTGCGGAATCCATTTTCTCGATGATTTGAACGCATCTAAAAAGGGTAACTCAGTTGACCAGTCTGCGATACCATTAAGACCAATCCCCAAAGGTGAGGTAGAATTAGGTAGAGTGTTTCCTGTAGCAAGAGTTACTTGATGATCGACCTTATTATTGCTTTGGGAAAAGTTACTTGTTAAGGAAAAACATCCAGGAATTAGAAGTCCAAAAATTAAGACTCCTACTGTAAATGCTAAGAGGTTGTTTCTTTTAATTAAATTGCGGAGATGCATATATAATTTTTTTGATGTGGCTGAAATTAACTTTAACCTCATTTGGGTTTTGGTAAAACCCTTCATTTTTTGCAAGAAAATGAAGTAGCCGAGGGCGACCTAGAGGATCTAGATCCATGTTTACAGCTTGTTTAATCGCGCCTATAACAGTCGGCAACTCGAAGGGTTTGTTCATTTTCTTGTTGCCCAAATACCGTTCGGAAGTGAACCCTCCCTTTCCTGGAGTGGTGTTAGCAAGCAGGGCAAGCCTCCATCCAGTTAACTAGCCTGGTTTTGTCTCTGCTGAACCATAGAACGCCGGGAGACCGATGAGCGAGCGCTTGTTGCTTTATTGGTTTCTGGTTCTTTCATCACAAGTCCTGATATTCCCCCATTGGCGAGAATGAAGACCGGGCAAAACATGGCGTTCAAAACACTATCCACTAGGTACAAAATTAAGATTATTGCCAGCCCAGCGGCTGGTGCTACTTTGCGGTTAAACCACGTACTAGCTGGATAACGTAAAAAGAAAAAAGCCACACTAGGCGCTACTAGCGATGCTGTCCAACTGATTAAACCGACTACACCGTGATAGCCAAACACGATAATCCAGATGCTGTCGGTAACGGAGATATCCTTGCCCGTCTCATCGTACACGCGGTTTCCTCCCGAATCTCCCCACCCCAACAGCATCTTCCCCCGCGCCTTCTCCGACAGGATTTCCTCATTAGCGATTCTAAATGCCAAGGATTGAGATCGGTCAGAGGGATCTTCGTTGGCTTTGACCAAAAAGGCTCGAACCTCAGGAATCGTATAAAGATTGCCTGTCGCACCCAGGTATAGATAGGACGATAGAGCCACAACTAGGAGCAATGCCGGCAGACTTATGCGTAACCATTTGCCAACTAAGAAGATGCCGACTCCCATCACTAGATAGAGGTATGCGCCAGTGGATTTGACCAATACAAATGTGACTAGTAACGCCGGTGCAAGCTGATTCATTGAAATACCCCAGAGTTGCTTGATGACTCCAGTTCTCCACAGCAAGAGCCCAAGCAGCGTTGCTACCATCATCCACATGCCCACCCAAAGACCGTGTTCCAACAACACTGTTGGTCTATATCCCCCGTAACGAATCGTTTGGCTAAAGTCAACACGGGCATGGTATCCGTAAAGCTTCATATGCAGTGTTGGAGAAATGCGCATTTCCAGGAGGCACAAAGGCATGTAGGCTACCCCGCCAGCGAAGATGCCAACTGCCAACTGGCGCAGTGCAGCTAGGTCATTGAAATAGATTCGACCTAGAAAATAGGGCACTCCCCAGGTCATAATTTGCCCAGTAAGAGGTGAGATCGGGCTCAGCCCATTAGATATTTGTGTAGCAAGAGGGACTAGGCACCAGATCAGCATCGGCAGGTCAAGCCAGCCCAGTTTAAACGAACTGAAGCGTCCAGAATCGAAAAGAATCGCAGCCAGCAGAACGCAGTAGCAAATTGCTGACATCTTTTCGTACGGTGGGAGTCCCTGCACAATAGGATATTGGGCTGAAAACCCTGGTTGTGGCAGGAAGAGATACCCTGCGACGAAACTCACGACAACCGCCCGCACAGGCGGAAATCGGTTAAAGAAATAAAAAACTAACGGAAGAAAGCCGAACAGGGCAAGGGGTGCTAAAGGACTCATAGGCTTTGGGAGAGCTCGAACAGGAACAGGGCTTTTCGTGAATTAAGCGGGTGGGTCAAATTAAACTAAACACCTCTTGCTGGACTGGTTGCTCTAACTGAATTCTATGTAAGCTTATTCAGTTGAATGAAAGTCCACCTGCTGGCTGTAGATCCGCTCTGGGTTCGTCCGATCTAAGTCAAAATTGCATCCGCACCTTTAAAGGGGTGCGGAGCGGCTCTCTCAACCGAAGCGCGAATAATGGTAATTCATTCGGTATCAGGTATGGAGGGCTAGAGGCGTTCAGCGGGGTTTGAGATGTCGGAGAGCCCTAACGTTTGCTAACTTTCTACTTATTTTTTCTTGGTCAGGTAATTTCTTGCATCAATCAAGATTGGAGGAATTAGCTTCTTCAGGATGGTTTTAACGGTCATTTCTGAAGATTTTTCTTCCTTGATATCCTCTCCGGGGCGAGCTTGGAATATTGTAGAGTGCTCCTTTTTGGCAATCTCTTCAGTTGGTCGTCCATTGGTGTAGTAGTAAAGCGCCAAGGACTTCCGTGTCCACCCCTCTGGACAAGTCAATGGTTCAGGATGTCCGTGATAGGAGAAGTCTGTTGTAGAGAAGATGACCAATCGATTAAAGACTGGGAGTATCTTTTTCTCGCACTGGGTCATATTACTGTCCCACAATTCGAGATTACCGCCGTATTCTTCTTTCCAGTCTTTATTTAGGTATATTAGAAGATTTAATCGGCGATCAAGGCGCATTTTTGTATGCCGATTAAAATCTACATGCATTTTTAAATACCCGCCTCTTTCTATCTGATGAAGACCACCGCCTTCAAAGTGAGGGTCAGGAACGATTCCGTCAATACCTGTCAGGGTCTCTAAAAAATTAATGAAAATTGAAGAGTTCAATTGGTACAGGAGAAGACGTGTATTGTCTCCCATGTTCTTTTCAAGTTTGTTGGCTAGCTTCTTTTCCGCCGAATTCTCAAACTTTTGCCAATCAATGTCATGGGCTTTAGGAAACTCAGTCAGAATGTTGTCTAATATAAACTCTGGTAAAAAATTATCGATGACGATATGGGGGAACGGTTTGGCTTTCGAGTAGTCTTCACGATACTTATCTGCCAAATCTTTTAAGTAATCTGGATCGAGACGAAACATCAAAGTTGAATTCATATTATCCTCTGAAGTCGTTTATAAAGTAACTAAGAAAGAATCTAACTGACTGACAAAGCCTTGAAGCCTTCAGTTTACAGATTCGTCAAACCCTTCCTATAAAGGCAAGCGAACCACAAACAACAGGCACAAGACAATCTGACCAAAGGTTCTGGGTAAGAGAGCTAAAGATGTGCTTTCTCTGCTAAAAATTAAGGTAAGACCTGCTGCAAACAAGAACATTGCTGCAAGTCCAAACCAGACAACCTTTTGTCTCTTCATTTGACGAATCATCTGGCTGAGGTTCTCCACAGAGCGCGATAGTAAAAAGCTCGCAACCGAAACAGCTATAGCTATTAGGCTATATCTGAATAAGTCCACCCCCTTTCCTCCACTAATGACCACCAAGTAGATCATGAAATAATGCACTGGAACCACTGCCAACGAAGCAATGCCCCTCAGCGATAAAGCCTCTTGGCAAACTCTTAACCTCGGGTTTCCACACAGTGCCAATACCCCGGCAATACCGAGCAAAATCACAGTGAAACTCAAGACGTAAAAACCTATACCCACCGTTCCCCAACGGAAGAACGAGGCTCCACGTTTTAATAGGATTAGGCTGGCGATCGCTGGGAGTCCTCCAAGCATTAATAAACCAGAAACTACACGCAGTCGGTGGTTTTCTATGAAACCCCTGTAATGCATAGCAGCAGCGCCAATAAGGTAGCCTGCGAATGGATAAGCTAGCCAGGGTGAAAGCGGATATGATACCCCAGGCGTATCTTTAGTGCCAAGTAACCAAATTAATATACCCCCCCCTTGCTGAGCGTATCCAAGAGAATGAATAAATGGTCCCACCAAGAAGCGCATGAGGGAAATCGCAACCAAACCGACCAGACAATAGGTTAGCGGTGACTTCGATCTTCTAATGAATTCCAGCACTAAACTCGAAAGACCGATAAACCCAAGAAAATCTAGTCCCAGCCATTTTCCCGCGCTCCAGTGCATTAATAAATCTGCAAGAACTAGTATGATTACCTTGTTAACGATTCCATACCAAGGGCTCGCCTTTTTCTTCTGACTCGACTGGATGCCGTAACCAACACCTGTTACGAAAAAGAAAAGAACTGGAGCAAAACTGCTAATAAACAATAAACTTCCCGCCAAGCTGCCATCAATCTGGTTGGGAGCTAGGGTCTCATATCCCGCATGATTCACGATCATGAAGAGCGCAGCCAAGCCCCGCAAAACATCTAGCTCTTTCCAATGAATACTCTTCTTTTGAGTATTGTTTGTCATAGTATCTTAGACATCTTACAAAAAGTGCATACCTGGCGCTGTCTAACGACGGATAGTTTTCTCGCCTTGTGGGTTTCAAGGCAGATTTAACATTCCCCCGGCAGAAGTCCCCATCCTCACCTTCGCTCCGGTCAGAAGGGTGAAGGGTGGGGATGAATGTCAGTGATATAATCATCTTGGCTATGGGGCAGGAGTGTCACCGGGAAAAGAAAAGACCAATCCTATATCTGATGCAATTGCGTTAATTGTGGCTTGCATGACCCAAGACATCACCTTCTTTACTGCGATCTATGGCAGCGTATAATGCGGCTTCAAAACAGTCGGTCGCTTCCTCCCAGGTATAACTCGTAGCCCTAGCATAGGCGGCATCGGACATGGTTCGCCACTCGCTCTCAGAAAGCTTACAGATCTGCTCTATAGCCCTTGCCATATCCTCAGGATCTTCCGGCTTCACCAGCACTCCCACTCCGTCCGCCAAGAGTTCCGGAGCTGCTCCTGCAGGCGTTCCGATGACTGGGGTGCGACAGGCCATAGCTTCCAGAATGGGTAAACCATACCCTTCGATACGCGTTCCAAATAGCCATGCGTCACACTGGCTGTAGATTTCTTTCAGCTTGTCCTCAGGGGCGCGACATATATATTCTGCGTCGTTTGGCAGTGGCAGATCTGGTGAAACGGGACCCCCGAAGCCGACGAGGCGCAGATTTGGGATGGATTTCCGGGCGATGTTGTAAGCCTGAATGCTTATGTCGCAGCCCTTGTTGTAGAACGTGGTGTAGGTCAGCCCCACGGTGGGAATCGGCTGCTTTCCGCGCAGCGGTGCGTAGAATTTCTCAGTTTCTACGCTGTTGGGAATGAGCGCTAAGGGCGTCTGATTGAATCGTTTTTGAAGTAAATCCCGAACCCAACCTGCAATTACGATTTTGGGAATCGGCAAACGGCAGGTGGCATCGACTCGCTCAAGGGTGCCGCCCCAAATTTCATAATCCTGCATGAACTGCACTTTCACACCTTTGGACGGTGACAGACGCCACACCCACTCAGCCGTCTCCCACCAGGTTGCTACAACTACGTCGGCATCAGGTACATCAGCATCGGTGACCGGACGCCAAGTTTCGAGCTCCTTCTGGGGAACATCCACATTCGCGATGTGTCTGGGTGGATTTTTCGGTACAGAAATCCACCCCCGCCCCTTTAGCAGAGACCGCGCCTGTTCGCGTAGAGGCGGCTTGGGGTAGGGTAAATAAACGACAAGCACTTCATGACCCCGCTTTTTCAGACGCTCAGCATAGATCGCAATCACGCGATCGCCACCGGCAAGACTGGCAGTAGCCATGACAAACGTAATTTTCATGGGAACACATCTTTAGCTACAGTAAGCTGTCAATGGGGAGTCCTAGCCCCAAGGCATATCGCGTCATCAGCACGATTGTAAGTAATGCCAAAAACAGGGCGGTAGCCTTAATATCCTGCATTACACTAGTCAGTCTTTCACGCCAAAGACCATAAGCTATTGCCCCA
>DATNPI010000304.1:0-15165 GCA_036703325.1 Coleofasciculaceae cyanobacterium | reverse complement strand
TAACTTTGAACTGGTCTTGTAGCGGCAACCATATTTTTTCGTAAGCCTCTTCCCTTTGTTCTTTATCAGTCAGCTTCATAAAGAAGTAGTTACGTACCAAATCAGCCTGAGTGAGCGGTGCGCCTTTATGATTTAAGCTTTCAAAGATAATGTATGGATTGTCTTTGTCGTCCAACGTGATACTGACTAAAGTCAGCTTCTCCAGAACCACATTTTTAAATTTTGCTAGGTCGATAGAGGCGTTATCCTCCTCTATGTCACCATTTTTTAGTTGATTCCGAAAAAAATTAAAGGCGTCATATATTACGCTTGTGCTTCCATTGATTTGCCCTTCAGCAACTTTCTGATAGACTTCTTGGTCAGCCTGAGTAGGCAAAATTTTATAGTGGGCATCACCTTTCTTATATCTATTAATTAAATACAGTTCTTGTAATTCTGCCGCCGATTCAGAGTCCTGTTGTTTCAAGTGTTCCCGTAGCGCAGCCAGAAGTACGGAAAGTGTAGTGAGGCGTTGCTGACCGTCAATAAGAAGAAATGGAGAAATGCCATCTGGTGTGCCGGGTACTGCCTGAGTCACAATGGGCCCCAAAAAGTGGTTGTCTTCATTCTCGTGGTATATCTCCATGATGTCTTCCCAAAGAACCTTCCATTCCTTCTTTGACCATGAGTAAGGTCTTTGAAAGAGCGGAATTTGGAACTGTTTACTGCCTTCTAGCAATTCACGGAGCTTGGTTTCCGATGCCTTCACTTTTAATAGCCTTCCTACGTTGCCTTTATCAAGGTTAGCCTCTCTACGCCAGAGGTGCATTCGATTTAAAAATCAATGCAATTAGGTTGGGAGTACTATCTGCTCGCCCGTAGGAAATGAAGGCATCAAACAAATTTTTCATTTTAAAGCGGCTGCGCAAAACGAAGGGCAAAACGTCTCAACCCTGGTTAAGACTATGAAAATAATCTGCATTTCGAGAGATGAAACGTCAAGCGCGATCGCTATCTAGTTTGGGACTGTACGAGATAGTGCCGAGTAAATCTCTGACCGACTGACCGAAAGCTGTGAGAGGATGCAATAATCGCAGTTCATCCAGGGAGCAAGGGTATGGCAAATTCCTCGAAAGGTTCCCGTTCATCAATGCTCAGAAACACTAAGGCAATGCTCTTTGCGATCGCAGTTGCTCTGTTGATGAGTATGACTGTCTTAGCGTTACCTGCTGAAGCTAAAGTTACGCGCTATTTCCAGGGCAACTCTGCCGATGTTAATCCCCCCTTGGTTGGCCCAGTCTTTGACTTAGGCGGGGGCGGCCCCGATGTAGATGAAGCTATCCAGTGGATGATTAACCAAGTCAGGGGGTGTACCGACTGCTCTACCAAGGTCGATGTTGTGGTGATTCGGGCGTCCGGTGGGGAAGGCTACAATGCTGCAATCTCTGCGATGGACGGCGTAGACTCGGTGGAAACCCTGGTTATACCCACGCGGGAGGATGCCATCCGTGCTGATGTTGCGGACACAATTCAGAAGGCTGAGGTAATCTTCTTTGCTGGCGGCGACCAGTGCCAATACGCCCGGAACTTTAAGAAAACAGGGGTCGAAACTGCCGTCAAGTCTGTCTATGCAAACAGAGGTGGAATCGGTGGAACCAGTGCGGGTGCGATGATCCAAAGTGATTACGTCTACAACGCCTGTTCGGACACAGTCGAGTCTCGCGACGCACTCATGAACCCTTATGAGGATATCCTCTTCACCTACGATTTGTTCAAGTGGGCGAATATGCAGGGAACGATCGCAGACACACACTTTGCTAAGGGTGAGCGCGATCCGATGGGTCGCATGGGTCGCACCATGACCTTCATTGCTCGGCAGATTAGAGATGGGATAGCTGAGAGGGTTCTGGCGATCGCAGTTGATGAGGGTACATCAGTTGTTGTGGATAAAAATGGTTTAGCACGGGTAATAGGAAAGGGGTCAGCCTACTTTGTCCTCGGTGACCATATGCCAGAGGTCTGCGAACCCAAAACTCCTCTGACCTTTTCTGACTACAAAATTTGGAAAGTCAAGAACGCTGGAACGTTCGACCTGAAAAACAAATATCAGACAGGCTACTATCTCAGAAGCGTCAACAACGGAGCGATCGACTCAAACCCATACTGAATCTAGCTGAGATTGCCACCAACCGCTCCTATAAACAGCACAGGTAATTCTACAGTTTTCGTAGGGGCACGATATTATCGTGCCCTTAGAGTGTGGTATAGGCAACGCCAGCACCACTATATTCCACCCACTACGCCATACTCAGCGACATCAACTCCTCTGCCATCTCGAAGTTGGCGGTAACATTTTGCACATCATCAAGGTCTTCGAGAGCGTCCATCAACTTGAGGAGCGATCGCGCTAAATCTGGGTCAGTCACTTCTACCGTATTCCCCGGAATCCAACGCAACTCTGCATCACGCACCGACAAGCCTTTTTCCTTCAACGTTTGATTAAGGGTTTCCAGGTTAGTGACTTCCGTAAATACCTCTGCTCCCTCAGCATCCTCCTCTTCAATCAGCTCATAAAACTCTGCCCCCCCTTCCAAGGAAGCTTCTAGCAGATAGTCTTCCGCAACGGCACCTGCGAGAGTGACGACGCCCTTTTGCTCAAACATCCAGGATACGCAACCCGTTTCACCGAGATTGCCACCATTCTTAGTGAATGCCCTCCGTAGGTCAGCTGCCGTGCGATTGCGATTATCGGTGAGCGCTTCAATTAGAATGGCGACGCCACCGGGGCCATAACCTTCATAGCGAACATCTTCGAGACTGTTGCCATCAGCGCCTAATTGTCCAGCCCCTTTAGCGATCGCTCGTTCAATATTCTCATTGGGAATCCCAGCCGCCTTCGCCTTTTCCACTGCATTCCGCAACTGGAAATTTCCGTCTGGATCTGGGACGCCGGTGCGAGCTGCCACAATAATCGCCCGTGATAGCCTAGCAAAGATTTTACCCTTGACGGCGTCAACTCTTGCTTTCTGGCGCTTAATGTTCGCCCATTTACTGTGTCCTGCCATAACTTCAAAAACGATACTTTACAAAAATTGCGATCGCCAATGCCTAACGCGAAAAAAGTGCCTACGACTCAATCGTCTAGGCAAAAAATGATATCAAGTCCGTTGACATCGTTGAGGAAAGCCAGCAGACATGATATGAAGAGTGCGTCAGGGTCTGACGGTATATTTGAGAGTTTACCCAATTGGCGTATATATGGGCTTGTTCCCCCTTTCGTTGGGGGATTAGCTCTGCGAGTACATAACTCCTAAGAGGGCGTCCAAACACAACTGGGCCATTTCGGTTACCAAGGACAACTGTCAACTAACAACTGATAACGAACCAGATATTCTCTTTGGAGAAGGAGTAATTCTTGGACGACTCCTAAGATTATCAAATCGGAAGGAAAACTTTTACAGTTGTTTCCTTGTCAGGTGTACTCTCGATAGTTAATTGCCCGCCCAGCAGCTGGGCAAGGCGTTTGCTGATAATCAGCCCTAATCCGGAACCTTGTTGTTCGTAGAGTTTGCGCTCAAATTGCTGGTAAGCTCCTATTTCAGCTATTTGATCCGCACTCATCCCGCGTCCTCGATCAGTAATCGATAAGACAAAGAACGGTCCAACAGGCGTACCGACAACACGAATTGGCGTTCCAGGGGTCGAGTACTTAAAAGCATTATCAAGCAGTTCTGCAACAATTTTTTCTAGCCTAACTTGGGCAATTTGAACGCTTGAATCTTGCAACTCCAGCTGCAAATCAGCCTCTCTACCAACCCGTTTTGCCAGATGGTTAATGATCTGTGCAATCACTGATGCTGCCGAACTGACCTGACTACTCCGCAACGCCTCGATTCGCTCTGGGTTCGTGGCTATAACTTCAAGTTCGGCGTACAGCAAGAAGTTTTGAATCAGTCGCTCTAGACGTTCCGCAGACTTATGGATAACTTCCGACATTTCCCTGATGTCTTGCCGTTCTGGAGAAGCGGATTCCTCTATGAGCAGCTGTGAAAAGCCGAGAATGTTATTCAGAGGCGATCGCAGTTCAATAGGAAGAGACAGGGTGATGCTACTACGTAACTGATCCAGTTTTTGCGATTGTTGCTGCTCAATAGCGGCTTGTTTTTCAAGTCGAGCCGAAATTGCATCCAGCAGTTCTCCCCCAGTAAAGGGCTTAGTCAGGTAATCATCCGCACCAAGAGACATCCCCTGCCGCAAGTCAGTTTTCTCTGTCATAGCGGTAAGGAAAATAAACGGAATCGTTGCTGTAGCTGGCTCTTTACGTAACGCCGTCAAGACGCCGAAGCCGTCGAGTTCTGGCATCATCACATCGCAAATAATTAAATCAGGCTGATGGACGAGAGCTAACTCAACACCAGTCTTGCCGTTCCCAGCACCAAAGGTCTCAAAATTCTTGGCATCGAGCAAATCCAAGAGATTCTCCCGTACCGAGCGATCATCTTCAATCACCAGAATTTTTTTCATTAATCCCCAGAATTTTGTTATTGCCTTACAACCTATCCGAAAAGAGCTTGAGTTTGGTAACCACCGCTCATGACTTTTCGGATAGGCTCTTAAGTGTTCAAGAAGCTAATCTTCATGAGCGACGGGCAACAGCAAACGTTTACCAGCCTTTAACAATTGTTCAAACTCTTGAGCTGGCACTGGGCGGCTAAACAAAAAGCCTTGCATGCCATCACACTGCTGTTGGTAAACAAAAGAGAGTTCGGCTTCTGTCTCTACACCCTCAGCAATCAATTTTAGATTCAGACTTTTTGCCATCGCAATAATGGCTTTCGTAATTGCGGCATTATTGGCATTCTCCGTAATATTACGGATAAAGCATCGGTCAATTTTTAAAATATCGAAGGGGAATTGTTGCAAATAGCTTAAAGAAGAATACCCTGTACCAAAATCATCAATAGCAATCTCCACGCCTAGCGCCTTCAAGGCATTTAACCTCCGAATCGCTACTTCGGTATTTTGCACCAGCATACTTTCAGTCAGCTCTAGCTCGATATATTTAGGGTCAAGCCCCGTTTCCATCAGAATCTGGACTAACTGTTTACGCAAGTCTATCTGGCTAAATTGACGACTCGATAGGTTTATGGCTACCCGTAAAGAGGAAAAACCAGCAGTTTGCCAGAGCTTGGTTTGCTTACACGCCGTGTGCAGCACCCATTCCCCAATCGGCATGATCAAACCCGTTTCCTCAGCGACTGGGATAAATTTGTCCGGTGAAACCAGGCCTCGCTCTGGATGTTGCCAACGTACCAAGGCTTCTGCACCGACGATTCGCCCAGTTTTGAGATTTACTAGAGGTTGATAGTAAACCTGGAGTTCTTCCCGTTCTAAAGCATGGCGTAGACTGCTTTGTAAGGCGAGACGCTCTGATGAACCAATATTAAAAGCTGCTGTGTAGAACTCGTATTGATCGCCCCCCTGCTGCTTTGCCTTAGCCATCGCTGTGTTGGCATGATTGAGTAATTGTTCGAGTTCAGCGCCATCACGGGGATAAAGGCCAATGCCGATGCTAGCGGTGACAAAGATTTCTTGGCCAGCTAGCGCAAAGGTTTCGGAGAGTTTCTCCAGGATAGTTTGGGCGAGATTGCCTACCTCTTTTTTGTGTTCAATTGTTGCCACGATAATGGCAAATTGATCGGCACTTAAGCGAGCGACGGTATCTTCGCGGCCAACACAAGCGGTGAGGCGTTCGGCAACGGCTTTGATTAATAAGTCGCCGACTATATGCCCCAGATTATCGTTGATTTGGTTGAATCGGTCTAAACTCAGACATAAAACCCCGACAAGTTTTTCAGTGTCGGTGTCTGTCGGTTGTACCTGCTTAAAGCGATCGCGCAACGATAGCCGATTCGGTAGGTTGGTCAAGCTATCATTGTGGATCAAGTATTCTAGTTGTTCTTTGGCTTGCTGGAGTTCGGTGTGGTAACGCTCTTGCACAGCCGCTTGTTTTTTCAGTCGGCTGATAATCGCACCCAGCAGTTCAGCTCTGGTGAACGGCTTGGTAAGATAATCATCCGCTCCCAATTCCATCCCCTGACGTAAGTCAGCTTTAGCCGCTTTTGCCGTTAAAAAAATAAACGGAACCGCCGCCAGAATCGAGTCTTGGCGTAGCGCCGTTAGGACGCCATAACCGTCCAGTTCCGGCATCATCACATCGCACAAAATCAAGTCGGGAACCATTGCTTTTGCTAAATTGAGACCCATGCGACCATCTTCTGCGCCAATTACCTCAAACCCTTCAGCATCTAAGAGTTCTACAATGTTTTCCCGGACAAATTCTTCATCTTCTATTACTAAAATTTTTTTCATCATGGGACTAGCGAGTTGTATATTGGCAGTGTGACGGTAAAAGTAGTGCCTACCCCGACTTCGCTCTCCACGGTAATCTGACCTTGGTGAATATCCACACACCTTTTGACAATTGCCAGTCCTAGACCTGTTCCGGCAATTGTTCCTACGTTAGTAGCTCGGTGGAATGTCTCAAACAGTTGTTGTTGGTCTTCGGCTGGAATACCGATGCCGTGATCGCGAATTTGAAAAACGGCCTGATTTGAGAAGTCGCTGAGTGTCAACTCAACGTTACCACCGCTAGGAGAGTACTTAATTGCATTGCTCAACAAATTCTCCAGGATTTGCCGCAGCAGTTTTTCATCCATGCAAGGGACAGAGGGAGAGCCACTTCGCTCCGGTGAGGGAGTGACTGGAGCTTTAGTGAGGAGGTGAGGGGGTGATTGGCTTGACTCAGGATTGACAGAAACCTCTCCCACTCTCCCACTCTCCCACTCTCGGAAGTCCCCTAGCCTTTGACTACAAGTAAAGGTAATGATGTGCTTGTTACTGTCATTGAGTTGCAGTTCTTCCACTAAATTGCGGCAGTAATTTTCTAGATCCAGTGGTGCTGGGTTAAACTCCAATTTGCCCGCCTCTGCCTTACCAAGGATTAGGACATCATTCAACAGCTTGGTCATATGTATAACCGCTCCTTGAATGCGATGCAGGTGAGTGAGTTTTCTCTCGTCTGTCCATTTATGGCTGTAATGTTCCAGTAACTCAGCTGAAGATTGAATTGTTGTCAGCGGTGTACGAAACTCGTGAGAGGTCATGGAGATAAAGCGAGATTTGAGTTCCGTAAGTTCCTTTTCCCTGGTTAGCGCCTTGCGAATTTCTCCTTCTGCTTGCTTGCGTTGAATCATTAAACCTAATGCCGTCGAAGCAGAAATTAGTTCAATCAACCGTTCGTCTTCGTCTTGGGATTTAAACATATAAAAGACGAGGACAGCCAAGACACCATTAGGAGTAAGCAGCGGAATTCCTAATGCTGCTTTAAGACCTACTTCCCTTGCTAGTTGAGCACGACGATAAATGTTATTGGATTCAGCTGAAACATCTCGTCGCCACTCCGGTCGTTGTGATAACCAGACACGTCCTGGTAACCCACTACCAGGAGCAAATGTCAACGTCTCGCTTGCCCTTCGGAACGGCTCTAGACGCTCGCTTTTACTGAACCAAGCCGGACTACATTCAAGAATGCTCCCATTGGCATTAGGAACCCAGGCTTCTCCAAAATCCCAGCCTGTAGCTTCACACACTTTCTGGAGTGCCACGGAGAGCGCCTCATGAAAGTCGTGAGACTCAAACATTGCTTGCGTGACTGAGTGCAAGAAATTGACTTCTTTCTCTGCCTTCTTACGCTCAACAATCTCGGCTCTTAGTACGTGGTTCGCCTCTTTTAAGGCAGCGGTGCGCTCTGCGACGCGGATTTCTAAAGCATCATTAACTTGTTGTAGTAAAACTCGTGCTTGTACGCGTTCGGTAATGTCTTGCACGATCACGGCAACTTCATCAGATCCACTCTTAACTAGGCGAGCTTCAAAGTCACGGGATTTGCCCTTGAGCCACAGTTGGTACTCAATGATTTGAATTTCATTCGTTTCAAGGGCAAGCTCGATGTGATGCCAAATCTGTCCTGCCACCTCAGTCGGTAAGGTTTGATGCAAATGTTTGCCAATGATTTCAGCGGTTCGAATTGGCAGAACGTCTTCTTTTGCAGCTTTGCAATCCAAATAGATGCCATCTCTGCTCACACGAGCTATGAAATCCGGTATGGCTTGTAAGAGGGCGCTATTTCTTGCCTCGCTTGTTGCCAGAGCAGATTGTAACTGTTTGTAATCAGTGATGTCTCGACCTTCAAAAATCAGCAGCACTACTTGCTTTGTCTCGTCCCTCAGCGGTTTGAAGGAAACCTCAAGCGTCATTGGGTGAAGCTCCTCGGAAGCGATCGCATCCCACCTCGCTTCGCCTCGCTTGGCTAACGAAGGCGCTTCACCAACACTTTTCCCCAAAACATTCACTTCATACCGGATGAACTTCCCAGCACCGGCGGCAGCGATCGCTTCTTGTAGTTTCCTGATCGCTTCTATTGAGGGGAGCCACCATTGCGCCTCCCAAAACGGACGTCCCAAGATATCTTGAGCTTGGAGTCCAGCAAAGTCCAGTACGGCTTGGTTCACTTCTAAAACGGTGCCCTCAGGAGTCAACAGTCCGAGCAATTGAGAGGTTTGGTTGCAGATGGAGTGCAATCGTTTCTGGCTTTCTTTGAGTGCTGACTCGCTCTCTTGACGCTTTTTGAATTCGGTTTGGTAGTGCTGGGTAAGGTCTGATTGATAAAGGGCGATCGCACAATAATCGGCGATCGATTGCACGAAGACGATTTCCTCTTGTGTCCATTCCGGTCGATTCTCTCTGTTATACAGTGTAATACAACCCATGAAACACTGCCGACACAACATCGGCACAATCAAAAAGGTACGCAAACCACATTCCTCAGCTAAATCCTGGAGCGCTGCTGGGAGTTGTTGCTCACCGCCCGGTATGATTACTGGTTTGCCTTGAGCCAGCCAGGAGTGATAGTTCTGGTAAAATTCGCCGCATACATTCTGGAAACGTTCCTGCGAAAGCTGTTTACTATCTTTTTGGGCAGTCGCAAGGCTTACCCAAGCTCCTGCCATTGGTTGGCACTGTAAAGCTTTGAAAATTAGACAGCCCCCGACTTGCAGGGTGTCGTGTAATTGCAACGCGATCGCGTGCAGCACTTCATCGAGAACCAGTTTCCCGCCTATTACTTGGGTAATCTGGTTAATCATTGCCACTTGGACACTTAACAAATGACAGTCAAGCGTCCATTGCTCAGTGGTTGAGTCCATAGGTAGATGGTCAGGTGAGAGCGCCATAAGTAGCAACTGATTAAGAGCAGGACTGTGTCAACCGAAGGCTGAAGTATGAAGTGTGTCAGCGAAGCGGTAGCACCGCGTCAGCTTTTGGTCAATATGGTATGCGACATACTTAATAGACCTCGATTTGAGCGGCAATCACACCCAGCAATTCCGCCAAGGTAAAGGGCTTGGTGATATAAGCATTCGCCCCCATTTCCAAACCCAGGCTCAAATCTGTTTTGGCCGCTTTAGCTGTCAGAAAAATAAAGGGAATTCCCGCCGTTTCATGATGGGAGCGCAACCCCTCCAGGACGCCATAGCCATCCATTTCCGGCATCCGGACATCGCACAAAATCAAATCAGGAAGCTCCTGTTGCGCCAGAGAAAGACCAATGCGACCATTTTCTGCTGCGATCGCCTCGAATCCCTCGGCGTCAAGCAGTTCGAGGATATTTTCTCGAACAGTTTCCTCATCTTCAATCACCAAAATCTTTCTCATTGGTTTCCTCTCGATTCGTGCTAACTAATGTCAATGGGTTGCCAATTTTGAGAGCATCGCCATTGCAATTCAGAAGACAATTAATAAATTGTTGCATGGTCATTTTGCCCAGCCCTCGTGGAAATTACGGTGGTCTGAGCTTGGTTTCGTAGGTTGTCATCAGTAAATTTACTGAAGTAGCGATTTTTGTAATCATGTCTATAGAATTTAACGACGGTGGAGCTTTTCAAGAGCTGGCGAGGAATTTTTGGCTCCGTATAAACCGATGGTTGATCGTGGGTATCTGCCTGCTGCTCTTGGGAGGATGTCAGCTACAAGGGCATTCTAATGATGCGGGGGTGATACGGCTAACGCTGTGGCATGGGGTGAATCCCCCACGTAATCGTGATGTCTTGCAGGAGTTGGTGGAGCGCTTTAACCGCGAGCATCCAGACATTCAGGTGGAATCGCTTTATGTGGGGCAAGAAGACCAGCAGACACCGAAGATTTTAGCCAGTGTAGTGGGAAATGCGCCGCCGGATATGTTGTGGTTCAACCCGACAATCACGGGACGCTTGGTGGAACTGGGTGCAATTCGCCCCCTGGAAGATTTACTTGCCGCGTCGCCAGTCAAGGACGAAATTGACCCAGCGCTGTTAGGGTCGATGCAGTTCCAGGGTCATACCTGGTCGGTACCGTTTGGGACGAACAATGCGGGGATTTTTTATCGTCCAACGCTGTTTCAGGCGGCGGGGATTACCCAGTTACCGAGGACTTGGGAAGAGTTGCGACAGGTTGCCAAAAAGCTGACGCGGGATAGAAATGGTGATGGTCGGGTAGATCAGTATGGAATGCTGTTGCCTTTGGGTAAGGGTGAGTGGACAGTATTTATGTGGCTGCCGTTTCTGTGGAGTAGCGGCGGCCAGTTGACGGTTATGCCATCGGGGTATCGATCAAAAGATGTGAATTTAGTGAGTGAGAATGCGATCGCGGCGCTGCAATTCTGGCGAGACTTGATTTCGGATGGTTCAGCAGCATTGTCTTTACCTGAGCGGGGGTATGAGATGAATCGCTTCATCTCGGGTAAGGTGGCGATGCAGTTCTCTGGGCCTTGGACTTTGGGAGAATTACAGGGAACAGGCGTTGATTTTGGTGTTTTCCCGATGCCATCTGAGGTACAACCAGCAACGGTAATGGGCGGTGAGAATCTGTTTTTGTTTAAAACAACGCCCCAACGTGAGCGGGCAGCATTTACCTTTGCTGAGTATGTGATGGGGGAGGAGTTTCAGACTCAGTGGGCAATGGGGACGGGCTATCTACCGGTGAATCTCAAGGCGCGTGAAAGTGAAGCTTATCAAGCCTTTGTTGAACGGCAACCAGTGGTAAAGGTATTTTTAGAGCAGGCGGAGTATGCGCGATCGCGTCCAATTTTTCGGGGTTACAGTCGGATTTCCGAAAAATTGGGTCGAGCGATCGAGACGGTGCTATTAGGCAAAAGCTCTCCTAAGAAAGCGCTTGAGGAAGCCCAACGACGTTTGGACTTGATTTTTCAGTAGGTCTCAGCTTTTTAATAAACCATATACTTAATACTTAAGGCGGAAATATCAATGGCATTTTTGTAGGAATAAGTACGGGTCTAGCCTCCGGATGAATACTCGAAATCCTCAAATCGAATTAATTGAGCAACGTACCAAGGCAGAATCCACTCTCAATATATTTTTGACACTATCAGTCGATCTATTCTGCCTCTTTGAGCAAGACAGATATTGCCAGCCGCTGAACCCGGCGTGGGAAAAAGTATTGGGATGGACTTCCTCAGAAGTGCGATCGCGACCTTGGATTGAATTTGTTCATCCTGATGATGTGGAAGTCACTTTGAGCGCTCAGAGTCGGTATCCGAAAGAAGACCTTGTCGAATACGAAAATCGCTGTCGCCACAAAGATGGTAGTTACCGTTGGCTGTCCTGGAGAGTGTCAAAGGTTGAAGATGAACTCTCTTATGCCGTTGCCAAGGACATTACTGTCACCAAACAAACACAGAAGGCGCTCAACAGCTGCGAAGCGCTGTGGCAAAACACAGAACACAACAAATTTGAAGAGCAGAATTTACCACGAGCCGTTGTTGAATTAACACAATGGCATAAGCGCTATGAAATTGTTAGTCAAATCAGCAATCAGCTCCTTTATGAGTGGAATTTTCTGACAGATGAATTGCTGTGGGGTCAAAATGTCGAACAAGTTTTGGGTTATCACAAAGCAGAACTCGAAGGTGGTATGGAGTGTTGGAATGAGTTAATTCATCCTGACGATCTAGACAATAAACGCCAAGAAATCACCCGTGTTCTTGCCACCCAACAGTCAATTGACAGTAAGTATCGAGTTCGGAAAAAGGACGGTACTTACATCACCGTTGAAGATAAGGGACAGTTTTACTCGGATGGTGGCAGTAACGTCAATCGAATCGTAGGCTGCATTATTGACATCAGTGAGCGCTTGCAGACGGAATCGGCTTTAAGAGAAAGTGAAGAACGCTGGCAATTAGCGTTGCGCGGCAACAACGACGGCATCTGGGACTTGCATATCAAAAAGAACCAGGTTTTCTACTCGGCACGGTGGAAAGAAATGTTGGGTTATGAGGAGCATGAGCTGCCAAACAATAGTGAGGAATGGAAAAAGCGTGTCCATCCTGATGATATTGACTGGGTGACGCAACTTTGCCAAGAGCATATTGAAGGCAAAACGCCATACTTCATCGCCGAATACCGAATGCGGTGCAAAGATGGTAGCTACAAATGGATTTTGGATCGAGGTCAAGCGCTACGGGATGAAACGGGTTCCTTAGTACGAATAATTGGCTCTCATACAGATATTAGCGATCGCAAGCAGGCAGAACGCTCACTGCAACAGGCGCTGGTCGATCTAGAAAAGAGAGTTGAGGAACGTACCAAAAATCTCCAGCAGGTGAATGAACGACTCAGTGCCGAGATTGCTGAGCACCAGAGGACGGAGTTGGCTCTGCGTCAGAGTGAGAAACGCTACCGCGCCATTATTGAAGACCAAACTGAACTAATCTGTCGGTTCAAACCGGACGACACTCTCACTTTTGTCAACGACGCCTACTGCCGCTACTTCGGCAAACCGCGTGAATCGCTGATTGGACAAAAATTTCTGCCAGCGATGCCTCCTGAAGACCGGAAATTAATTACTCAGAACTTTCGCTCTCTTTCTTTAGAGAAACCGACCAACACCTACGAACACCGAGTCATCCTCCCTAGTGGAGAGATACGTTGGCAGCAGTGGTCTGACAGAGCTTTGTTTGATGAAGAGGGCAACTTTATAGAGTGTCAGGCAGTGGGGCGAGACATCACACAACTCAAGCAAGCGGAAGCAGACATTCGCATGGCATTGGCAAAGGAGAGAGAACTCAGTGAACTCCGCTCTGGCTTTGTGTCCTTGGTTTCCCACGAGTTCCGCACACCACTGACCACAATTCAATCTTCTACTGAACTACTCGAATTTTACAGCAACAAATTGTCTGACGAGAAAAAACAGAAGCACTTGACGCGGATTCAAACAGCTGTACTCCGGATGACTCAGTTGTTAGATGATGTTCTGACTATTGGTCAAGTCGAAGCCGGAAAACTCAAGTTCAACCCTAGCCCAACAGATTTAGTAGCCTTCTGCCGCGACATCATAGAAAGTATGCATTTTAGTGCGCGTCCTCACCATACGCTTAACTTTGTGACGCATGGCGACTGCACTGATGCCCAAATAGATGAAAAACTTCTGGGCCATATCGTTACCAATTTGCTCTCCAATGCGATTAAGTATTCCCCTAAGGGGTGTACTATCCAATTTGACCTGATTTGCAATGCCTCTGAAGCTGTTTTCCGCATTCAAGACACGGGAATCGGCATTCCAACAGAAGATTTGGAAAAACTCTTTGATTCCTTTAGACGAGCTAGTAATGTTGGCACGATTCAGGGAACTGGACTTGGACTAGCAATTGTCAAAAATTGTGTAGATTTGCACAGAGGTACGATTGCCGTAGAGAGTGAGATTGGAGTTGGCACGACCTTTACCGTCACGCTGCCGCTGAACAGCCACACGTAGTAGTTGGGAAGTTATTAGCCATTAGTCATTAGTTGACGAGAAACTTTTGTGGTTGGGGATTGGAGAGGGGTAATACCAAATCCGGGTTTGATACCTCCTTTTTCAGCAACCCGCTAGGGCCTTACGGAGACGTTCCGGTGGAACGTCTCTACAACTAGAAAGGAAAAGGGACCTCTCCAGAGCGGATTTGGATATAAGGGGGGAACAAGATGTAACTTCCCTCTGACTATCTAACTAAAAAATGCTAATGACTAATGACTAGTTAATCAACCTTTACTCAAACAATGCAACACGTCCTGATCGAAGAGAACAACTTTTTGGCGTTCTAAAAACTGCCCTGTGTAGAGGCAAACAGCAGATTGACCCAAAACTTCACTGAATAGAAGCTGCTGGAATAATAAGTTATGGGTAAATGACATGATGTGACGAGCACTAGCACACTCGCCTTGCCAGGTAAAATCCACATTGAGTTTGACATGATGCATTTCATGAATACATCGAAAAATCATGTTAATTTCCGAACCTAGCAGCTCTGATTCGTTAAACTGTTTGCTAATTAGCAAATTCCCTTGGTTGACATCAGTAGATAAATCTTCTAAACACAGCTCTGCTCCTCTAAAGTAAGGTTGGAAGTCAACATACTGAATATTGAGTCCTGACAGTTCTACTTGCGCCAAGTCGATGATAAATTGGCGAAAGTTTCTGAGCAGGTCAGAAGGCGCTTGATAAGCTGGAGCCGCCATGTAATGCCGAGCGATGTCTTCGATGATCATTGTTATCTTATCTAGAGCGTTCTATCAGATACAAATGCATAGAAGCCCCTGGATGAAACAGAAGTAGCTCTGGAGGTTACACTTTCAGTGTTAAGGATTGCTAATAGTGCCTAGAGTGTCCTGCTAGTAAAAGGACTCTGGATAGCACAGGTATTGATGGAATTAAACTGTGTAAAAGTGTCAGGCTACTTCTTTTTGGCAGCGCTACCTTTGTAATATCAAGTTTGTTTAAGCACTGGTTGAAAGTTCTTGTTTTTTGCTAAGGGCTAATGGCTAGTCGCTAATAGGAAAATGCCATTAACAATTCTTGACTTAGCAGCTTGCAGCTAGCAATAAGATGACTATTCAACCAAACTTTCTATGAACCCTCTAGCTCCAAGAATAAATGTTTTCCTTGTCTTCCCCTCTTAACCAGAGAGGACGTGAGGGAGGTAAGGGGAAATAAGTAGTTCGCCAATCGAGAAAGGTATTACTTGTATTACATTCTAATTGTGAGCTTCTTGAGACACAAAAACTTCCGGGAAATTACCTAAAATTTAGAGGAAAG